>JAGCYR010000163.1 GCA_017960705.1 Clostridia bacterium
CGATCAGTTGCCGGCTCTTCTGGCCGCGAAGCACTCGCTGCAGTACACCGGCTGGCCGTCGGTGGGATAGAAGGGAACCTTGCAGGCAGCCCCGCACTCCGCACACACCGCGTCGAACATCTCTCTCGTGCCCTTCGCGGCGTTCTTTCTGGCGTCCCGGCATGCTTTGCATCTCTGGGGCTCGTTCTGGAAGCCCTTCTGAGCGTAGAACTACTGCTCAACCGCCGTGAACACGAAGTCCGCACCGCATTCCTTGCACTTCAAAGTCTTGTCCTGGAACATGTTGTTTCTTTCCTCGCTTTTGATTTGGTTTTTGCCCTGATCGGATTTTAACCGACGCCTTTGTGTACCAACGCTCTCCCTTAAGCTACTTGGGCATATGGATCTAACAAGAAAAGGAATCCGGAAGCCGCAAGCGGATCTTTTTCACGGCACGTCCGAGCGCGTTTGCCACCGATTTCTCGCTTTTGCGAAGGATCTCGGCGATCTCCCGGTTCGAATAACCGTCAACGCGCAGGGTCACGGTTTTGAGTTCAAAGGGAGAGAGCAATTCGGTTGAGAGACGGAAGAAGTCCTTAACGGTTTCGGCATAAATCAACACGCCTTCCGGATCGGTCCCCGGTCCTTCCCCGCTGCCCTCGTCAAGCGGTCCCTCCGACCGTTTCTCCCGCCGCACGGCGGAAGTCAGGGCGTTGGTGACGCAGATCTTGGCGAACAGACCGAAGGTCGTACCGCGATCCTCCCGATAAGCGAGCGCCGCGTGATAGAGCGCGATGGTCGCCTCCTGCATCATCACGCCCCCCATCTCCCCGAAGGAAGCGACGGTCGAGACAAGCAGAGGACGGTAGAGATCGAGGAGCTTTTCAAACGCCCCGTTTTCCCTCTCGCGCACCGATTTCAGAAGCGCAGCCAGATCGTCCGGATCGACTCGTTGATTCATGTTCCCACCTTGATAGATATTAACATTATATCATTTTTGACGGAATTGTCAAGAGTTTTTATCGTTTTTTCGGAAAAAAAACTAAAAATCGACGCCGAATGAAGATTTGCGAGAAAAGCAAACTATCTTCCACGTCAGCGGAGGAGGTAGTCGATTTCGCCGGTCAGGACCGAGAGCAGTCCGCGGTAGGTCTTCTCGGGCTTGCGCTCGAAGTTCCGGCAGATCTTCTCCGCGATGCGCTCGGAGGGAACGGCGCAGGTGGTCTCCAGCACCGTCCCGGCGGGATCGGTGATCGAGAGTTTCACAAGGTACTGTCCGTCCTCGCGCTTTTCAAAGGAGGCGTGCAGGTTCGCGTTCCGCGCTTTCAGCGACAGGAGCCGCGCCGCGCAGATCATACTCTCCTCGCGGATCTCGTCGAGCAGCTCGCTCTGCAACTGTTTCGCGACCATCTGTCCGGTCGATGATACCTGATAATACGCGACGCCGTCGACCTCGTCCCCGATGATGTGTCCGTCGTCGAGCAGCTCTGAAAAGCACTCCGCGAAATCGAAGCCGCCGACGTACCCGGTCTCGTGGACGATCCGGCTGATGGTGTCCATATCGAGGGGATACTGCAGATTGTCGAGCAGGAAGAGGATGAAGATCTTGACGTCGGTCTTGTCCCAGAGTTCCCTCTCGTTCTTCTTTTTCATATCGCCTCCCGCGTCTTTGTCAAAAGGAAGACGCTCTCCTTTTCGGTTTTAGAGAAAATCGGGGGCGGGGCGCCCATACCGTCTCCGGCGTGGGCGATCCCCGCCCGCAGGGATCGTTTATCGGTCGTGACGGAGGATCAGTCCTCGTCGTCCCCCTCGGCGGGTTCAGCGGCAGTCGCCTTGGTCACGACTTCAAAGTACTTCTGGAAGTTCTTCTGTTTGCAGGAAGTGAAGGACACGAAACCGTAGCGGTCGACCGAAAGCCCGGATATCTCCGAATTCGAGAGATACGCTCTCTGGTTGAAGAGCAGCGGGATCACAGGCATATCGGCAAGCAGGATCTGTTCCGCCTCGTGGAGCAGAGCGGATCTTGCGGCGACGTCCTTCTCGGCGTACGCGGCAGCCATCTTCTCGTCGAACGCGGCGGAGACGTAGTTCATCCGGTTGCCGCGGAGGGTGTAGGACGGCTGGTTCGTGTTGGCGGTCAGATCGTCGAGGGTCGGCGCTCTGAACGTCGGATTCCCGCTTTCGTCGAGGACGGGGTTGCCGAGATCGTCGACAACCGGAATATCCTGAACGATCGCCGCGGCGTCCATACCCGAACCGTTCATCTCGGAGGTGAAGGTCGAGAGGACCGCCATAGCGTTGGTCGAATACATCTGGTAATCGATCGCGAGCACGTCGTAGTCGCCGGTCTCGAACTTCTCCTGGATGACGTCCTCGTAGACCGCGATCGCATTATCGTCACTCGCTGCGGCCGGAGCGCCGGTGACGGAATCAATGGTCTTATACTCGCTGGTGACCGGTTCAAGCGTCACGACGTAGCCGAGAGACTCCCATCTCCCCTTCGCGTACTCGGCGATCGCCTGACTGATCGTGTCGTCGTGGTAGGTCAGGGTGAAACTGCCGCTCCCCGCCGCGGCGGAGGTCGCCGTGGTCGAAAGCGGGGTGGTCGCGGTCCAGGCGTTGGCTTTCTTGCCCTCGCTGACCGTCTTCGGGATCAGACCGGTCGCCGGCTTTCCGTAAACGGCGATGCGGGCGATCTCTTCCCTGTCAAGCGCGTCGGACAGAGCGCGTCTGACGGCGGCGTCGTCAAACAGCGGGTTCGCGCAGTTGAAGAGATAGGTGTAGGTCGAAAGCGTATCGGTGATGACGGCGGAGCCCTTCTTCGCCTCGCGGAGAGACTGCGGGATCTCGCCGACGTAGAAGACCGTGTTCTGTGCCAGCCCGTCGATCAGGTTGGCGAGGTACTCGTCGTTTTCAATCGTCGCGTCGACGTTCCAGATGGTCTTCAGCGCCGCGGGAATGACGTAGGCGTCGAGCGCGGCGGTGGAGTCGGAGGCGCGGTGGTAGGCGCGGTTCCGGTCAAGACGGAAGGTCCCCTCCAGATAGTCGAGGACGGTCAGACGGAACGGACCGTTTGAGGAGATCGTGGTCACGGTCTTGCCCCAGAAGGATTCGCGGTTGTTCACCATCTTCTCGTTGAGGGGAGACAGGGCGACGTTCGCGAGGTTGCGCAGGAACGTGTCGTAGGCGGTGAAGCCCTCCTCGAAGGTGATCTCAAGCGTGTCGTTATCGACGGCGACCACGCCGAGGTTGTCCAGCCGCTCGTTCCCCTGCTTGATCTTGAGGGCGTTCTTCACGTCGAAGAGCAGGGTCGCGGCGGGGTTATCCGAATCCGCGCGGATCAGTTTCTTCCACGCGAAAACGTAGTCGGAGGCGCGGACGAGGGTCGACCCGTCGCTCCAGTAGGTCTCGCGCAGGTCGATCGTCACTTTGCCCTCGGACTTATTGATCTTATACTTTTTCGCGCCGGCGAGCACCAGATCCCCGTCCGGTTCGACCGTGAACAACGGCTCGAACAGAAGACGGATGACCGAGAGCGCCGTATCGCTCGTCTGGTTCCCCTGCGGGTCGAGATCGGTGATCTCCGGTCCGAGGTAAACGCTGATCTGAGCGCCGCCGCCGACAGGATCCTTCGCCTTTCCGCAGGACGAAAAGACAGCCGCCATCCCGGCAAGCATCCCAAGGATCAGAAGCAGACTGATGACCTTTTTCATAATTTTACTCCTCTGGTATCGGGTTTTGCCCATTTCATATCAAGTATATTATATCACTTTTCCGAACGGTTTTCAATGTTTCGGATAAGAATGGGAGGAAAATTCGAATCTTCGTAGACTTGCACAATTATTTCCGCCCGAATTTGTGCAAAATGATCCCCTCCGTCGTCGTCTTGCGGTGTTATCACGGAGAAAAGCGGGCATACTGATAAAAAAGAACCTCGGAGGGCAACCCGAAATGGACGAAGCGAACCGTTTTCCGCGCACCGACCTTGCGGCAGAGCGAAGGAGAGCCGACCTCTATCTCCCCGGCACCGATTACCGGGAGGAGGTCGAGGGTCGTTTTACCGTTTCGCGCATCACGGTCGGGGACGAGGTCTCCGCCCGCGCCGTCGGGCGCCCGATCGGACGGTATCTCACCGTTGCGTTCCCGCCGCTCGCCGAGCTATCGGGGGAGGAACGGGACGGGCTTGAAAAGATTCTTCTCCGCGAGATCTGCTCGGTGCTTCCCCGCTGCCGCGCGGCAAAGCCGACCGTCCTTATCGCGGGGCTCGGGAATCGGGCGATCGTCTCCGACGCGATCGGTCCCGAAACGGTCGGACGGATCACGGCGACGGCGCATCTCTTCGAGCAGGATCCCGAACTGTTCCGCGCGCTCGGGTGCGCCGCCGTCGCGACGGTCGCGCCGGGGGTGCTCGCGGATACCGGGATGGAGAGTTTTGCTTTAGTCGCGGGCGTCTGCCGCTCGCTCCGTCCCGACTACGTTCTGGCGATCGACGCTCTCGCAGCCCGGTCCGCCGAACGCCTGATGACGACGGTGCAGATCGCGGACACGGGGATCCGTCCGGGCTCCGGGATCGGGAACGCGCGGGCGGCGCTCGACCGGTCGACCCTCGGGATCCCGGTGATCTCGCTCGGCGTGCCGACCGTGGTCGAGGCGGCGACGCTGGTCTCGGACTGTCTTGAACGCGCCGGGGTGACGGGAGAATGCGTCGAGGCGCTGACCGATCCGCGCGACTGCTTCTACGTCACACCGAAGGACGTCGATCTCTCGGTTTCGCGGCTCTCGCGGCTACTCTCCGACGTGATCTCGAAGCTCTTTTGTCTTCCCGCCGATCTATAAACCAACGCCGCCGCGTTTGCGGCGACGTTTTCTGAAGCGTGAAGATAAGTCAGTTTCCGCGTTCCGAAACGATCCCGTCGAGGAACGAAAGGAACGCCTCGCGGGTCTCGTCGAGCGGACGGTCGTTGACGAACACGAAGTCGTAGGGATAGTCCTCCACGCCGTCGTCCGACGCGTTCCCGTACGCGGATCGCGAAAAGCGCGCGCCGCCGCGGATCAGGAGCGTGATCGCCCCGCCGTCGGTTTTCCGGACGAACTTTTCGATCTCTCCGGGCTCGCGGATATGCACGAACAGAAGCTCGGCGTCCGACGATAAGAACTCGCGGTACCGCGCCAACAGATAATTTATCGGATAGTCGTTGTATTCCGCCGTCAGCGCCTTCAAATCCGACAGAAACTTGCGGGCGCGGTCGGTCTTCTCCCCCTGCCAGCCGCAGACGGCGGCAAGTTCCTTGATCGGCGTGATCGAGGAGATGTTCTCGGTTTTATAGCGTTCGGCGGCGAAGCGGCAGAGCGTATCCTTGCCGACGCCTCCCATACCGTTGATCACGATGGTCAGTTTCATACTATCCTCCGGTTTGTCACGCGCGGAAATCCGCCAGCGCCTCTACGTTGACCCGATCGCCGACCATCGTCCGGAACCAGTATCTGCGGAGCCCGTCGGGGGCGGTCTCCTCCCCGCGCAGGACCGTGACGGTCTCGCCGAGCTTCGCTTCGCTCCGGTAGTAGATCGACATCCCGGTCAGATACCCCTTCGAAGGGTCGGGCAGAAAGTCGCAGAGGATATTCGGGTAGCCGGTGTTGTTGACGTGCAGATTCACGTCGACGTCCGACCAGACGACCTTGCGTTCACCCACGTTCTCAAGTTCCACGGTCTCGGGGATCGCGAAGCGGATCGGTGCGGACACCTCGACGGGGTCGCCGCCGCTGTATCCCTTTCCGATCGCATCCACCCGCGCCAGCCGCCCGGCGTTCAGGTCGTAGAGCGCCCAGACCGAGAGCCCCGCCGCGACGACGGCACCCGTTTTGTCGGTCAGCCGGTAGCCGCGCTCGGACGAAAAACCGCGGGACGGGATCGCGAAGGTCTCGACCGTCAGATCCTCGTACTGCCCGATCGGGCGGACGAAATCGACGCACATCCGCGAGAGCAGAAAGGAGAGCCCCCGCTCCATCAGTTCGTCGTAAGAGGGACCCTCGTCCCTCATCTGCCGGTTCGCCGCCTCCTGCAGCCAGCGCCAGACCGACGAGGGTCTTGCGATATGCCGGGCGTCGGTGTCGTGGACCGGGACCGATACGTGCATCGAATAGCTCATTGTTTCCTCCGCTTGCTCAAGGGACTACCTTGATATCCCGTTTATTATAGCACGCGGCGGAATCGGTTGTCAAGGGAAACCGGTCAGAGCCCGACCGTTTTCACGGCGTAGAGATCGTCGAGCGGAAGGGCGGCGTCCTCGAGATACAGCCGCCGGAACGGAAGGTCGATCCGAAGAAAGCGCCCGCGCCGCGTCAGGTATTCCCCGCCCCGAAAATAGGTCACCGAGAGCAGATCCCCCGGCACGAGGTCGACGAGCATCCGGTTGAGTTCCTCCGCCGCCTCCTCCGACAGTTCGACCAGCCCGACCGTTCGGAACTCCGCCCGTGTGAGGTACGCGGGTCTCTCCGACAGCGCTTCAAAGGACGAAAACAGCTTCGCCCTCTCGCCGCGCTCGACTCCGTCGATCCCTCTCTTTCCCGCAAACGCCTCTCCCGTCATATCCGTTTTTCCTTTCGTGAATTATTTTTCACGATAAGTATAACACGCCGGAAAGCGAATGTCAAGGGATTTCGCGAAAAAAGTCACGGAATATGTGACAAATCGGGAATTATAAAACAAATCCCCCGAAAAGACGGGCTCTTTCGAGGGATTTGTTGCGTATCAAGAGACAAAAACGGGTGGCGGCGAAAAACGCGTCAGACGGAAACGGGATCCTCCGTCTCGGCGGGGGCTTCGGCGGATTCCTCCGAGAACGCGGGATCGTCCGGCGGGGCTTCCCTCTCCGCCTCGCGATCCAGAATGAAGCGGCGGTATTCCTCCGAGACCTCGTACTGATTCAGCCCGACGTTGAGCATCCGGTTGAAGAGCAGGAGAGTACCGGCTCCGGCGACGATGACGGCGAGCGGAAGGCTCCAGAACGCGTCGATCAGCAGGATGGTATCGAACGCCGTATGCAGAGCAACGCAAAGGAAGAAAACGGTCAGGACGTTCTTATCGAAGATGTGCTTGCCCGACGGGGTCTCGTCCTTTTTGCAGAGAACCAGCGCTCCCCCGTAGATCCCCGCCCAGAAATGATGCCCAATGAAAAGATCGGTGACCGATCGGATCACCCCCGTCTTGACGGCATCATCGCCCGCCTCGCTGAACGCGGCGGCGATATCGGCTTCCTCCTCCGCCAGACCGAACAGAATGGTCTCGATATAAGAGTCGGAGCAGGACATGATATTCTCAAACAGCGCAAAACCGGCGCCCACGCAGAACCCGATCAGAAGCCCCGAAAGGAGGTAGCGCGGTTTCAGAAGAATGACGATCGCGATCACCAGCGCCGCCTTCGCGAATTCCTCGACCGGTCCGGCGAGGATGGTCAGCGCCACGTCGGGCAGAAACAGTTCGAACAAGCCGATCGTCAGGGTGGCGATGATCGAACACATCCCGCCGATCAGGAGGATGAAGATCGCGCGAAGCAGGCTGATCGTCCGGGGGAACTCGAGTTCATAGGCGAAGACCAGCAGCGGAACGACCGCCATCGCAGACGAGAAAATCATGCCGACCGCGGGATCGATCCGGATCGAGAGAGAATAGCAGGAGATGCAGACAAGGAAAACGTAGAAAAACAGGAAGGGAGACGCGATGCCGTTTTTGTGCGCGGGATCGTCGCGAAAAAGCCCCTGCGTCGCGGCGCGGTCGAATTCGCTCCGTTTATGCCGTTTGAAAACGCCGCCGAAGAGCAGTTTGCGGTTGACCTTCCACTCGTAATTCTCCCCGAAGAACGCGCGGACGCTCTCCTTCAGTTTTTTGACCGAGAAGAAATCCGAGAACGACAGCCGGCGTTCGGTTTTGGCGCTCCCCTCGGGGAGAACGGTGACCGGAAGCTCCGAGATGACGTCGGGGGCGTCCTGCGGCGCCGCGGGACGTTCCTCCGTCGGGATCTCCCGCGGTTCCAGAATATCCTCGACCGTCACGCCGAAGATCTTCGCAAGCGGGACGAGGAGCGACGTGTCCGGCACACCCATCCCGCGCTCCCATTTGCTGACGGTCTGCGGCTCCACGTTGAGCCTTTCGGCAAGCTCCTTCTGCGTCAGACCGATCCTGATCCGCTGCTCCCTGACGTACTTTCCCGTTTTTTTATTGTCCATTCGGCGCATTCCCCCCGTCGTTTTTCGTCGGTCACGTTCGTATTATAGCATATTTCGCGCCGCGTTGCAATATATGGAAAGTTGAGTGCAGAAAAAAGCGGACGGCGGAAGATAAACGAAGCGTTGAGTTCCGGAAAAACCGAAAAGAGGTACTGCGCATAAACTGATACCGACCCTCCTTTTTCGGGAGGTGATCACGACATGAGAAAGGAAAACGAATGCCTGCTTTCAAGAACAACGCGACGCTGACCTTCAACGGGCGCAGCGTCCTTTCCAACACGGTCACGGGCGAGATCACCGAAGTTATCTCGGGATCGAAAACGGCTCCCGTCGACGTCTACCGTCCGGGGGATCGGATCGCCTACGTCATCAGCTTGGTGAACGCGGGAGACGCGGCTATGACCGAGCTGACGGTCACCGACAATCTCGGGACCTATTCCTTCGGAACGGGAGGATCGCTGACCCCGCTCACCTACGTCGACGGCTCGGTCGCGTTCTTCATCAACGGAACGCCGCAGGCGGCGCCCACCGTCACCGAGAGCGCGGGGTCGATCGCGTTTTCGGGGATCACGGTCCCGGCGGACGGGAACGCGACGCTGATCTACGTCGTGACGGCGAACGAATACTCGCCGCTCGGCGAGGGCGAAAGCGTCGTCAACGTCGCGACGGTCGCGGAGATCGAAAAGACGCTTCCCCTCTCGCTTTCCGCGACCGTCACGCCGGATCTGTCGGCGGATCTTTCGATCGTCAAGTCGCTCTCGCCCGCAAGCGTCGTCGACGGCGGGCAGATCACCTACACCTTCGAGATCGCGAACAACGGGCTCACCCCCGTCGAGGCAACCGACGAGGTGACGCTGACCGACGTTTTCGATCCGGTTCTGACCTCCCCGACGATCTCCTACAACGGAACGTCCCTGACCTCCGGCACCGACTACACCTATACCGACGGAACGCTGACGGTGCTCCCCGGCGCGATCACGCTCCCCGCCGCTACCGCGTCGCAGAGCGAGACGGGCGAATGGGTGATAGAGCCCGGAACGGGAACCCTGACGGTCACCGGAACGATCTGACCTCCGCGGGAGCGGAAAACGGCGGGATTCCTTGCTTTTTTCGGCGGGAAGTGCTATAATGATACCGAAAAAGCGGGAGGTGACGGCGTATGACGACGGGCGACGGGAGGATCGGGCACGGATTCGGTCCGGTCTTCGACGCGGGATCGCGGGTCCTGATCCTCGGGAGTTTTCCGTCGGTCAAGTCGCGCGAGGTCGGCTTCTACTACGGGCATCCGCAGAACCGTTTCTGGCGCGTGCTCGGACGGATCATGAACGATCCGGCGCCGGAGGGGATCGAAGAAAAGAAAGCGTATTTATCCCTCCACGGCGTAGCCCTCTGGGATTCGGTCGTCTCCTGCGAGATCACGGGCTCCGCCGACGCG
>JAGCYR010000164.1 GCA_017960705.1 Clostridia bacterium
CCGGCGGTAAATTCGGCGACGGCGGCTACAAGGTCGCCGGGGGTCTGCACGGCGTCGGCGCGTCGGTGGCGAACGCTCTCTCCGAATGGATGGAGGTCGTCTCCTGCCACAACGGGCAGAAATATTCCGAGCGCTTCACCAGAGGCGAGGTCGCCCGTCCCTTCGCCTGCGAGGGGGCGACGGAGGATCACGGCGTCAGCGTCACTTTCAAGCCCGACGGCGAGATCTTCGAGGTACTTGAGTTCGACTACGATACGCTGCTCAACCGTATGCGGGAGCAGGCGTTCTTAAACGCGGGCGTTCGGATCATCCTCGAGGACACCCGTCCCGAAATGGAGCGGACGGAGGATCTGCACTACGAGGGCGGTATCGCGAGCTACGTCGATTACTTGAACACCTTAAAGCACTGCGAGCGTATCCACCCCGACATTATCTATATGACGACCGGCAAATCGCTCCCGTCCGCCGAGGTCGCGATCCAGTATAACGACAGCTACAACGAAACGGTCATCAGCTTCGCCAACAGTATGACCACCATCGAGGGCGGTACCCACGAGACCGGTTTCCGCTCCGCTCTGACCCGCGTGCTGAACGATTACGCGAGACGCATCGGGGCGCTGAAAGATTCCGACAAGAACCTCTCGGGCGAGGACGTCAGAGAGGGCATCACCGCGGTCATCTCGATCAAGATGGAGGACGCGCAGTTCGAGTCCCAGACCAAGTCCAAGCTCGGCAACTCCGAGATCCGGACGCTGGTCGAGAACATGATGAACGTCAAGCTCGCCGAGTATCTTGAAGAGAACCCGGCGTCGGGCAAGCTGATCATCGAGAAGGCGCTCGCCGCGTCAAGAGCGAGAGAAGCCGCCAGAAAAGCCCGCGAAATGACCCGGCGCAAGTCGGTGCTCGAGGGTTCCACCCTGCCCGGCAAACTCGCCGACTGTCAGGAACGCCGCACCGAACTCACCGAACTGTATCTGGTCGAGGGAGATTCCGCGGGCGGCTCCGCAAAGGACGGGCGCGACAGCCGTTTCCAGGCGATCCTGCCCCTCCGCGGCAAGGTTCTGAACGTCGAAAAAGCCCGGCTCGACAAGGTCTACGCCAACCAGTCGCTGATCCCGATCATCCAGGCGCTCGGCTGCGGGATCGGCGAGGACTTCGATATCTCGAAACTCCGCTACGGCAAAATTATCATCATGGCGGATGCCGACGTCGACGGCTCGCACATCCGGATCCTGCTCCTGACCTTCTTCTTCCGGCACATGAAGCAGCTGATCGAGGACGGTCACGTGTATCTGGCGCAGCCGCCGCTCTACAAGGTCCACCGCGGGAAGATCGTCAAGTACGCCTTCAACGACGCGGAGCGCGACCGGATCATCGCCGAACTCGGACCGCAGTCCGAAGCCGAACGCTACAAAGGTCTCGGTGAAATGGACCCCGAACAGCTCTGGGAGACCACGATGGATCCGACCTACCGGACGCTGCTCAAAGTCGAGATCAACGACGCGATCGCCTGCGACGAGGCATTCTCGACCCTGATGGGCGACCAGGTGGAGCCGCGTCGGCAGTTCATCGAAAAGAACGCGAAATTCGCCGTCAACCTGGACGTCTGACAGAAAGGAAGGGATAAACGATGGAAAGAAAACCGAACAACGCAGAAGATATTTCCTTCCCCGAACAGAAGATCCTCGGGCGGAATATGGAGAAGGAGCTCAAGACGGCTTTCATTGAGTATTCGATGAGCGTCATCACGAGCCGCGCCCTCCCCGACGTCCGCGACGGTATGAAACCCGGTCAGCGCCGCATCCTCTACGCGATGTACGAGGATCACCTGACCTACGACAAACCCTTCCGCAAATCGGCGACCACGGTCGGTAACGTGCTGGGCCGCTATCATCCGCACGGCGACGCCGCGGTCTATCAGACGATGGTCCGTATGGCGCAGTCCTTCTCGCTCCGCTATCCTCTGATCGAGGGTCACGGCAACTTCGGCAACGTCGACGGCGACGGAGCCGCCGCCTACCGGTATACCGAGGCGCGGATGTCGAAGCTCGCCGACCAGATGATGTCGGATATCGAGAAGAACGTCGTCAACTTCCTCCCGAACTTCGACAACTCGCGCAAAGAGCCCGAGGTGCTTCCGTCGCGCTTCCCCAACCTGCTCGTCAACGGGTCGGTCGGTATCGCGGTCGGTATGGCGACCAACATCCCCCCGCACAATCTGCGCGAGGTGATCGACGGGATCGTGTTCCGGATGGACAATCCCGAATGCACGGTTCCCGAACTGATGGAATATATCAAGGGTCCCGACTTCCCGACCGCAGGGATCGTGTACGGCTCGCGCGGGATGCTCGACGCTTACTCGACCGGCCGCGGCAAGGTCATCGTCCGCGCCCGGGCGCGCATCGAGGACGACCAGCACCGGATCATCGTGACCGAGATCCCCTACGCCGTCAACAAGAGTCAGCTGGTCGAGGCGATCGCGGATCTCGTGAAGGACAAGAAGATCGAGGGCATCACCGACCTGCGCGACGAATCGGGACGCGACGGTATGCGCATCGTCATCGAATACCGCCGCGACGCCAACGGCGAGGTCATTCTCAATCAGCTCTATAAGTACAGTCAGCTGCAGGACACCTTCGCCGTCAATATGCTGATGCTGGTGAACGGCGAACCGAAGATCCTGTCGCTCCCCGAGATCCTCGATCAGTACATCCTGTTCCAGGAGGGCATCATCGTCCGGCGCACGCAGTTCGATCTCGACCGCGCGCTGAAAGAGATGCACATCTACGAGGGCTACAAGATCGCGATAGACCATATCGACGAGATCATCAAGATCATCAAAGCCAGCTCTTCGATCCCCGACGCGAAAGCCAACCTGATGGACCGCTTCGGGCTGACTGATCCGCAGGCGCAGGCGATCGTCGAAATGACGCTCGGCAAGCTGTCCGGACTGGAAAGACAGAAGGTAGAGGACCGCCTCCTCAAACTCGAGGAAACCGTCGCCGATCTGCAGGCGATCCTCTCGGACGACGGCAGAGTGCGCGAGATCGTCAAGAACGAACTGATCTCGATGAAGGAAAAGTTCGGGGACGACCGGCGCACCGAGCTGATCGAGGCGACCGACGATATCGACATCGAGGATCTGATCCCGCGGCACACCTGCGTTCTCACCGTGACGACCGGCGGCTATATCAAGCGCCAGCCCGCCGACACCTACTCGTCGCAGCACCGCGGCGGCAAGGGCATTATCGGTATGGGTCACAAGGAAGAGGACGACGTGGTCGACGTCATCGTCGCGAACAGCCACGCGCTGCTGATGTTCTTCACCAACAAAGGACGGGTCTATACCAAGAAGACCTACCGCATCCCCGAGGCGGGCAGAACCGCGAAGGGGACCAATATGGTCAACATCCTCGACCTCACCGAAGGGGAAAACGTCACCGCGATCATCTCGATCGACGCGTTCATCGAGGGCGAATACCTGACGATGGTGACCAAGAAGGGCGTTATCAAGAAGACCCCGACCAAGGATTTCGAGTACCAGAGACGCTCTGGCAAGATCGCGATCTCGCTCGACGAGGGCGACGATCTGCTCTTCGTCCGCAAGACCAAGGGGACCGACGACCTGATCCTCGCGACCCGCGGCGGCGCCGCCACCAGATTCTCGGAGACCACCGTCCGTCCGATGGGACGCGGCGCGCGCGGCGTGCGCGGCATCCGGCTGAACGGCGACGACTACGTGATCGGCGTGGCGCTGGTCGAGGAGGGCAAGCAGCTGCTCACCATCACCGACCGCGGCTTCGGGAAACGCACCGAGTTCGACGACTTCCGCGTGCTGAAGAACAGAGGCGGTCAGGGCGTCACGGCGCACAACCTGAACGACAAGACCGGCAACCTCGCCGCGATCGCCGCCGTGTCCGAATCCGACGATATCATGATGATCACCAACGACGGCACCATCATCCGGATCCCGGTCGCTGGCATCCCGATCTACTCCCGTTCCGCGGGCGGCGTGATCGTGATGCGGCTCTCCGAGGGCGCGGCGATCGTCAACCTGTCGCGCATCGAGCCGCAGGAAGAACTTGACCACGAGATCACCGCCGACGAGACCGCCGAACACCCCGAACTCTCCGAGGACGGAGAACCGGCGGAGAATACCGAGGAAACTCCGGCGGAACCCGTCGAAGAAGCGGAGCCCGAAGAGGAACCCGCCGAAGAAAATGAAGAGATCTGACTTCATCCCCCGGGCGCACGCCCGGGGGATGATAAGAAAAGCGGGGATCGTATTGCTCCTGATCGCGCTGCTCGCGGCGGCGATCTGCGGCTGCGGGAAGAAGATCGAACCCGCCGACGAGGGCGAGGCGATCGCGGCGGCGGAGCGGCTGATGGGAGACGCCGCCCCCTGGATCCGCCTGTTCTTCACGCCCGACGGGATGCCGTATCTTGAAAACGGGCGCGAACTCGGCGTCTACCGCGAGGTGGACGGAGACACGATGCACGAACTCGGCTTCGACCGGCTGTCCGACCTGAAGAATTACGCCAAACGGATCTTCAGCCCCTCGATGTGCGAGCGCTTC
>JAGCYR010000165.1 GCA_017960705.1 Clostridia bacterium
CAGGTCGTTTCCTGGTACGACAACGAGAACTCCTACACCAGCCAGATGGTCCGCACCATCAAGTACTTCGCGGAGCTCTGATTTCCCGACTTACAAAACTTCCCCGGCGCCTGCCGGGGAAGTTTTTTATTTGGGTTGATTTTGAAAAAGAAATGCGGTATAATGATGTCGTTCAAACGAAAGGGGCTTCCTATGAAAAGACTGACTGCTTTGGCGCTGTGTTTTGCGATGCTGCTTCCCTGCCTTTTGCTCTCCTCCTGCGGAGGGGAGACCGCGGACGCGACCACCGACGACGGGACCTATACCGTCACCTTCTCGGTCAACGGTGAGGAAACCTCGGTGGAGGTCGCGGCGGGCGAGATCCCGGAATATCCGGGGGACTTGAGCTGGGAGACCGACGAGCATTATTACAAGATCACGGGCTGGGACAAGGAATTTGCCCCCGCCGACGCCGATACGACCTATACGGCGATCGTCGGCGAATACGGGCTGACGGTCTACGACGTGCGCTTCAATCTGAAGACCGGGATCGTCAAGGTTCCCACGCACGAGGGCGAGACGCCGATCCCGCCGAAGGGCTATGAGACCGACCTCACGAACGTCCAGGTGATCGGCACCTTCGACCACTGGGATTCCGAGATCGTCGCCCCGACCGCCGAGAATATGGAAGGCAAGAAGTTCGTGATGTATAACCCCGTCTACGTCTACTCGACGCGCTACTATACCGTCAAATTCGTCATCGGCGAGAACGAGTACGAGGTCGAAGCCGCCGCCAATTCGGTCCCGGAATGCCCCGCGGATCCGACCGAGTCGGACGACGCCGCGAACAAGTTCGCCGGATGGGATAAGGAGATCAAAGCCGTGACGGGAGATATCACCTACACCGCGTTCTACGGCGGGACTATGGGCGTTGAGATCACCCCGGCGAAGGACGGAGCGAAAGCCGTTCTGACCATGACCTACGACGACGGCGACCTCGCCACCGCGATCTGGGTCAACCAGAAGAACAAGCAATACGGGCTGCGCGGCTCGTGTATGATCATCGCGAGCAGAGCCGCGGTCACGGACCACGTCGCCGAATGGCGGGCGGTCTTCGCCGACGGGACGCTGGATCCCCAGTGCCACAGCTGGACCCACAGTTCGGACACGGTCGAGGGACCGCAGTCGCTCTATCAGAGGGAGATCGTCGACTCGAAGACCCGTCTTGAAGGGTACTTCCCCGAAAAGGGCATCATCTGCTACGCCACCCCGTACTGTCAGGTCCGGAATTACAGCTATCAGACCGACGCCGCGGGCAACGTGGTCAAAAAGAACGGCGAACCGGTCAAGGTTTACGACGGCGGCTCGAACGCCCTGATCCAAAAGACCTACTTCGTCAACCGGAACGGGACCGAGGGCCTCCAGCCGCTCGACCCCACGCTCGACGACAAGGCGGGCGGATGGTACAACGTGTACGTGCAGTGGTTCTACAATAAGACGTCGCAGACCGACGCGCAGCGGACCGGCTGGATCGACGACGCGGTGAAGAAGAGCGGCTGGCTGATCATCCTTGCGCATCAGATCGTCGACAGCCCGGACAACGAATACAAGCTCTCCAAGACCAACGCAGAAACCTTCTTCCAACACGCGTCGCCCTACGTAAAGTCGGGCGAGCTCTGGGCGGCGACCTTCGGCGAGGCGACCAAGTATATCCGCGAACGCCAGAACGCGACCGCCTACCGCAAAATGGAGGACGGCGTCTTGACCGTCGGCGTGAAGATCGATCGGACGACCGCGGACGGGCTCTATATGGACGAATCGGTCTTCAACTATCCCCTGACCGTCAAAACGAAGGTCCCCGCGGCGTGGAACACGGTCTCCTACGAGTTTAACGGCGAGACGGTCACAACCGCCGTCAAAACCGACCCCGATACCAACCAGAAGTACGTCCTCGTGAACGTGATCCCCGGCGGAGACGGCGCCGTCTCAAGCGTCCGGGTCGAACGCGCGGACTGAACCGAAACCGAGACCAAAACCGAGACGGGCGCCCGCGGGCGCCCGTCTTTTTTTCGGCGCGTCCTTGCTTTTTTTACGATCGTAGTGTATAATAGTGTTTGAAACAATCGGAAAGGGGTTATTCTGCTATGAAACGTTTTCTTTCTTGCATGCTCTCTTTCGTGATGCTTCTGCTTCCCTCTCTCGTCCTGTTCTCCTCCTGCGGAGGGGAAGACGCGGAGGCGACCACCGCAGAGCCCTCCTCCTATACCGTCACTTTTTCGGTCGACGGCAAGGTGACGACGGCGGAGGTCCCCGCCGGGGAGACCCCGGAATACACGGGGGAGACGAGTTGGGAGACCGAAGAACACTTCTACAAGATCACCGGCTGGGACAAAGAGTTTGCCCCGGCGACCGAAAACGTCACCTATACGGCGGTGATCGGAGAATATGGGCTGACGACCTACGATATCCGCTTCCTGTTACCGGGGAAAGACCCGATCAGCGTCCGGGTACACGAGGGCGAAATGCCGACCCCGCCCAAGGGTTATGAAACAGACCTCAAAGAGGACAAGATCGGTGCGTTCGACCACTGGATGCCCGCGCTCGAAGCCCCGACCGCCGAGAATATGGAAGGCAAGAAGTTCGTGATATATACCCCCTCCTACACCTACGCGACGCGGTACTACGACGTTCTGTTCGTCGTCGGGGACAAGACCTATAAGGTCGAAACGGCGGGCAAGAAGATCCCCGAATGCCCCGTCGATCCCGCGGACGCCGTGAAAAACGATTTTACCCGCCGCTTCGTCGGATGGGATAAGGAGGTGGTCGCCGTGACCGAGAATACGACCTATACCGCGGTATTCGGAAGCTCCGCGCAGATCCTTCCAGCCAAGGACGGCGCGAAGGGCGTCCTTACCATGACCTACGACGACGGGATCCTCGCGACCGCGAAGTGGGTGACCAAGGAGAACAAGAAATACGGGCTGAACGGCTCTTGTATGATGGTCCCCAACTGGGAGGGGAGCAACCCGAACTACAGGAACCGCAAGGGCGACTGGATCTCGGTCTTCGCAGACGGGACGCTCGAACCGGAAAACCACAGTATGAGCCACGTCATCCTTCCCTACGAGGGCGGCAGCCATTGGAACGATTCGACGATGCTGAACTGCTATCAGGAAAACTACGACTACGAGTTGGTGCAGTCGAAGACCATGATCGAAAATGATTTCGGACGCCCCGTCCTCTGCTTCGCACCCTCGAACAACACGCTCTCGCACCAGAGTCTCAAGTCCGACGGGAACGGCAATCTCGTGAAGGATTCGAGCGGAAAATATATCATCGTGCGGGACGGCGGCGCGGATAAGATCGCGTGCGACACCTACTACGCCATCCGGCGCGGCGACCGCACTTCGGTACAGACGCTGGATCCCACGCTTGACGACGTGGGCGGCGGCTGGTACAATCTCGCGATCAAGGCGTTCAAGGATTACGGCACCGAAGCCGAGAAAGTGACCAAGAGCAAGTCCTGGATCGACTCCGCGATCGCAAACGGCACCTGGCTGATCGTGATGTGCCACGGGATCGTCGGCGACGGCGCCAGCGGCAGCGGCGACATCACGACCGACTCCGCCGACCAGTTCTTCGCCTACGCCGGAAGATTCGTCGAGCAGGGCGACCTCTGGTGCGCGACCTTCGGGGAAGCGACCAAATACATCCGCGAACGGCAGAACACCACCGTCACCGAACAGTACGAGAACGGCACGCTCTACGTCAATATGCGGATCAACCGGACGACCGGGGACGGCAAGACTTTAACCGAAAGCGTCTTCAACTATCCCCTGACCGTCGAGGTGCGGGTGCCCGCCGATTGGCAGACCGTCGCCTACCGCTCGGGCGGCAAGAGCCTGACCGCGAGCGTCTATACCCGCGAGGGCGCCTCCTACGCGATGGTGAACCTCGTTCCCGGCGCCGACGGCGCGAACACGATCACGGCGATCAGCCGCGTGAACTGAACCGAAACCGATAACAAAACTTTGACAGGCGCCCGCGGGCGCCTGTCTTTTTTCGGTTTGTCTTGCTTTTTTATTAAAAATAGTGTATAATTGAGCTTGAAACAATCGGAAAGGGGTTGATCCGTCGTGAAACGTTTGCTTTCTTGCCTGCTCTCTTTCGTGATGCTCCTGCTTCCCTCTCTCTGCCTGCTCTCCTCCTGCGGAGGGGAGACCGCGGACGCGACCACCGACGACGGGATCTATACCGTCACCTTCTCGGTCAACGGCGAGGAGACCTCGGTGAAGGTCGCGGCGGGAGAGACCCCGGAATACACGGGGATCACGAGTTGGGAGACCGAAGAGCATTTCTATAAGATCACCGGCTGGGACAAAGAGATCGTCCCCGCCGACGCGGACGCGACTTATACCGCCGTGATCGGCGAGTACGGGCTGACGGTCTACGACGTGCGCTTCAATCTGAAGACCGGGATCGTCAGCGTCCCCACGCACGAGGGCGAAACGCCGACCCTGCCGAAGGGGTATGAAACCGACCTGACTAACGTGCAGGTGATCGGGACGTTCGATCATTGGCAGCCGGAACTTGTCGCCCCGACGGCGGAGAATATGGAGGGCAAGAAGTTCGCGATGTATACCCCCGTCTACAACTACTCGACGCGGTATTACACCGTCAAGTTCGTCGTCAG
Organism: Clostridia bacterium; assembly: GCA_017960705.1. Taxonomy (GTDB): domain Bacteria; phylum Bacillota; class Clostridia; order Oscillospirales; family CAG-272; genus UBA1740. Next base: position 4,673 of record JAGCYR010000165.1, read on the forward strand.
GGAGAAAGAGTACGAGGTCGAAGCGGCGGGCAAGACGGTCCCCGAATGCCCCGTCGATCCTGCGAACGCTGTGAAAAACGATATCACCCTCCGCTTTGCCGGATGGGATAAGGAGGTTGTCGCCATGACGGACGACGTGACCTACACCGCAGTATTCGAGACCTCCGCCTCTATCCTTGCCGCCAAAGACGGGGCGAAGGGCATCTTCACCATGACCTACGACGACGGGCTCTACAATACGGCGGTCTGGGTGAACGAGGAAAACAAGAAATACGGGCTGACCGGTTCGTGCATGATGGTCCCGAACTGGGAGAAGAACTACCCCGATTTCACCTTTAACGGCGGGTCGATCGACCGCTGGAACGCGCTCTTCCGCCAGGGGACGCTCGAGCCCCAGAGCCACAGTATGTCGCACGAGGGCATCGGCATCCTCGCAAACGAGAACTCCTCGCATTGGAACAAATGGAAGAACAACTGCTACCAGGAAAACTACGACTATCAGCTGGTGCAGGCGAAAACCGCGATCCGCCTGGCGTTTCCGGGCAACGACGTCCTCTGCTTCGCGCCGTCGAACAATACGCTCTCGACCATCAGCTGGGCGTCCGACGGGAAAGGCAATCTCTTAAAGAACGAGAGCGACGAATACTACACCGTGAACGACGGCGGCGCGCTGAAGGTCGCGCAGAAGACCTATTACGCGATCCGGCAAGGCTCCCGCGGCGTCCAGTCGCTGGATCCCACCCTCGACGCCGAACCCGGCGGATGGTACAATCTTTGGATTCGGGCGTTCAAGGATTACAGCGACGGCGACGATAAGCTGACGCAGGGCAAGAAATGGCTCGACGAGACCGTCCGGGACGGCAACTGGCTGATCGTGATGTGCCACGGGATCACCTCGACCGGCGGCGACATCAAGCAGTCGCTTGCCGATCAGTTCTTCGCCTACGCCGGGCAGTACGTCAAGAGCGGAAAGCTCTGGTCGGCGACCTTCGGCGACGCGACCAAATACGTCCGCGAACGGCAGAACACCACCGTCTCCGAACGCTACGAGGACGGCGCGGTTTACGTCGATATGAAGATCATCCGCACCACCGGCGACGGCAAGTACCTCGGCGCGACCGTTTTCAACTATCCTCTGACCGTTGAAGTGCGCGTCCCCGCGAACTGGACCTCCGTCTCCTACGAGGACGGCGGCAATACCGAGACCGCCTCGGTCTATACCCGCGACGGGGCAAAATACGCGATGGTGAACCTGACCCCGGGTGAAGACGGCGTCGTCGTCTCGACCGCGATCCGTTCCGCCGACTGACAAGACCAAGGGGGAGCAATCCGGCTTCCCCTTTTTGATCCGATCCAATAAGAAAAGGAGTCCGCCGTGAAAACGTCCCGCATTTTTCTTCTCATCTGTATCGTTCTCCTGCCCGCCCTGCTCCTCCTCTCCGCCTGCGGAGGGGATAAGACCGAGGCGACCGCCGACGACGGGATCTATACCGTCACTTTCTCGGTGAACGGGACCGAAACGACGGTCGAAGTCGAGGCGGGAGAGACCCCGGAATACACGGGGATCACGAGTTGGGAGACCGAAGAGCACTTCTATAAGATCACGGGCTGGGACAAAGAGATCGTCCCCGCCGACGCCGATACGACCTATACGGCGATCGTCGGCGAGTACGGGCTGACCCTCTACACGGTCCGGTTCATTATGCCGGGCGGGATCGTCAACGTATCGACCCACGAAGGCGAGCTTCCGACCCCTCCCGCGGGGTACGAGACAGACCTCACCAAAACCGACAAGATCGGCGCTTTCGATCACTGGCAGCCCGATCTGATCGCCCCGACCAAAGAGAATACCGCGGACGGAAAAGCGATCGTCTACTCCCCCGTCTACGTCTACTCGACGCGGTATTATTCCGTCAAATTCGTCATCGGCGAGAACGAGTACGAGGTCGAAGCCGCCGCCAATACGGTCCCGGAATGCCCCGCGGATCCGACCGAGTCGGACGACGCCGCGAACAAGTTCGCCGGGTGGGATAAAGAACTCAAAGCCGCGACGGGAGATATCACCTACACCGCGTTCTACGGCGGGACCGTCGGCGCCGAGATCACCCCGGCAAAAGACGGGGCGAAGGCGATCCTGACTATGACGTACGACCGGAACACGACCAACCCGAGCGAGTCCGAATGGGTGCTTCGGATGCACGATACCTACGGGATCCGGGGAACGAATATGCTGATCGTCGGCAGACTGACCGATTCGATGACGGCGGGATGGAAACAGAACTTCGCGAGAGGCACCCTCGACGCCGGCTCCCTCGGTATGAAACACGAATCCGCCCGGATCGAGACCACGAACGCGATCTACCGAAACGAGATCGTCGATTCCAAATACCTGATCGAAAGACTCTTCCCGGACCAGAACGCCATCTGTTTCGGGTCTCCCTACGCGCAGCTGCGTGATTTCAGCTACGCGGAGAAGCCGGACGGAACGCCCGACAAAACGCAGAAGATCAACGACGGCGGATCGAAAAAGATCGCGCGCGAGACCTACTACGCCGTCCGGAACGGCGATAGCGGTCTGAATTCCCTCGATCCCGGATGCACCGACGAGGCGGGCGGTTGGTACAACCTGAAGGTCCAATGGACGCTCAAGAGCCAGACCTCCGCCCAGCGGCTCGGCTGGATCGACGACGCGGTGAAAAACAAGGGATGGCTTCTTATTCTGGCGCACTCCTTCTCCGACAGCCCCTCCGACGAGACCTACACCATCCCGAAAACCGAAGCGGAGGCGTTCTTCGCGCGCGCCTCGACCTACGTTCAGTCGGGCGAGCTCTGGAGCGCTACCTTCGTCGAGGCGACCAAATACCTCCGTGAAAAGCAGAGCGCGACCGCGTACCGCAGAATGGAGGACGGCGTGCTCTACGTCGGATTGAAGCTCGACCGCGTGACCCCCGACGGCAAGCCGCTTGACGAAAACGTCTTCAACTATCCCCTGACCGTCAAAGCGAAGGTCCCCGCGGCGTGGAACACGGTCTCCTACGAACAGAACGGAAAGACCGTGACGGCAAGCGTTAAAACCGACCCCGATACCAACCAAAAGTATATTCTGATCAATATCGTCCCGGGCGGGGACGGCGCGGTATCCTCCGTAGCCGTTACCCGAGTTGACTGACGCGCCCGGAACCTTCTCAAACGAAACCTTTCGCTCACCGCGGGAGGTTTCGCTTTCGTTCGGGGGAGAGAAGCCGCTCCCCGCAGGGCAATCGGGAGCAAGTTTTCGGGCAATTTTGCGCATTGAACGAACAAAGAGAAAATGGTATAATGGAGTCGTAAAGAGATTCCGTTTCAGAGGAGGGGGCTGTTGTGAAAAAAACGCTTGTGCTCGCGCTTTTGCTTCTGCTCCTTCCCTGCCTTTTGCTTGCGTCGTGCGGGAACGAACCCGAAGAGACCGCCGCGACCGAAGAGACCGCCGCCGGTTCGGCAACCGAGACCGGGGAGAGCGGTTATACCGTGACCTTCCTCGTCGGAGAAAACGAATACAAGGTGACCGCCGCCTTCGGAAGTATTCCCGTGTGCCCGGTCGATCCCTCGGAAAACTACGCCGTCCGATTCCTCGGATGGGATAAGGAGATCGCGCCCGTGACAAAAGATACGACCTATACCGCCGCGCTTTCCGACGGCGCCGTGATCCTCCCCGCCAAGGGTGGCGCGAAGGGCATTTTCACCATGACCTACGACGACGCGCAGCTCGACGTCGCGAAATGGGTCAACCAGGAGAACAAGAAATACGGTCTGCACGGCTCCTGCATGCTGATCGCGGGATGGACGCGGGTCACGAACAACCTCGCCGCGTGGAGGACGATCTTCGCCGACGGGACGCTCGAACCCGAGAGCCACAGCATGAACCACGACACCCTCCCCGCCGAGGGAAACGGCAAATACGAGACCCACAAGATCTACAACACCCAACCGAAATACAAGACCGAACTGATCGACGCGCAAGCCCTCTTGCGGGAACAGTTCCCCGGCAGCGACGTCCTCTGCTTCGCCCCGGCGAGCAACACGCTCTCGACCTCGAGTTTTGAGCCCAAATCCAACGGCGAAGCGGATCTTGACCGACCCCTCAACGACGGGGGCGCGGAGAAGGTCGCGCGGGAGACCTATTACGCGATCCGGCAGGGCGCCCGCGGAATCCAATCGCTCGATCCCACGTACGGGGTCGAGGCGGGCGGCTGGTACAACCTCAAAATGCAGGGGCTCTCCTCCTACGAGGGCGACGCCAAGCTGCAGGCGGCGAAGGGCTGGATCGATCAGGCGTTGAACGAGCGCGGCTGGCTGATCGTGATGTGCCACGGGATCGAGGGTCCGAACGCCAAAGGGACCTCGCCGCTCGAGATCACCGAAGCCGACGCCGACGCGCTCTTCGCCTACGCCGGGGAGTTCGTCAAGACCGGCGAGCTCTGGAGCGCGACCTTCGGGGAGGCGACCAAGTACCTCCGCGAAAGGCAGAACACGACCGTCAAAGAACACTACGAGAACGGCACGGTCTTCGTCGAGATGAAGATCAATCGCACGGCAAAGGACGGAAAGGTCCTTGACGCGTCGGTTTTCAACTACCCCCTGACCGTCGAGGTACGGGTCCCCGACGATTGGCAGACCGTCCGGTATCGGGTGAACGGAACGATCGTGACCGCCCCCGTCTACGTCAAAAACGGGATCTCTTGCGTGATGGCGGAGATCGTACCCGGAGAAGACGGAAGATCCACGCTGACCGCGATCAGCCGCGTGAACTGACCCCCTTTTTTCAAGTCCAAACCGTCCGAAATCGGAAAGGAACGTTTCTATGAAAAGAAGAAGCGCTCTCGCGCTTTGTTTTGCCCTGCTCCTACCCTGTCTTACGCTGTTTTCTTCCTGCAGCGTCGGGAAGAGCGACGCCACGACCGACGACGGGCTCTATACCGTCACCTTCTCGGTGAACGGGGAGAAAACCACGGTGGAGGTCGCGCCGGGCGAGATACCGGAATACACGGGGGACCTCGAATGGGAGACCGACGAGCATTATTATAAGATCACGGGCTGGGATAAAGAATTCGTCCCCGCCGACGCAGATACGACCTATACGGCGACCGTCGGCGAATACGGGCTGACGGTCTACGATATCCGCTTCGATATGCCGGGCGGGTTCGTCAGCGCTCCCACGCACGAGGGCGAGACGCCGACGCCCCCCGCCGGTTACGAAAGCGACCTCTCGAAGGTGGACAAGGTCGGTTCTTTCGACCACTGGGAGCCCGCGCTCGTCGCCCCGACCGCGGAGAACATGGAAGGAAAAAGAGTGATGGTCTACAAACCCGTATACAACTACGAGAAGCGGTACTACTCCGTGACCTTCGTGATCAAGGGGACCGAATACAGGGTCGCCACCGCCGCAAACGAGATCCCCGTCTGCCCCGTCGATCCCGCGAACTTTGCGGACGGCGTGGATCAGTTCGTCGGCTGGGATAAGAAACTCGACAAGACGACCTCCGCCACGACCTACACCGCCTGGTACGGGAGCGCCGCCGAGATCACGCCGGTCAAGGACGGAGCGAAGGGTATGCTCACCATGACCTACGACGACGGTTTCTACGAAACGGCGGTCTGGGTCAACCGGGAAAACAAGAAATACGGGCTGAACGGCTCGTGTATGCTGGTCGCGGGAAAGTCGGCGCTCGCAAACGACCTCGCCAAATGGCAGACCCTGTTCTCCTACGGGACGCTGGAGCCCCAGTGCCACAGTATGACCCACGAGACCATGCCCGCCGACTGGAGCAGGCACTATCAGGAGGACGCCAAAAAGGCGCACAACACCCAGCCCAAATACAAGTACGAGCTGATCGACTCGAAGGCGAAGCTCGAGGAGTATTTCCCCGATTTCGACATTATCTGCTTCGCCCCGGGGGACAACACCCTCTCGACCGCCAGCTTCGCCGTGGACGCAAACGGCAACGCGATCCTCTCCCAGCCCGTGAACGACGGCGGCGCGCAGAAGGTCGCGAGCGACACCTATTACGCCATCCGTCAGGGCAAGTACGGGATCCAGTCGCTCGACCCCACGTTCGGCATCGAGGAGGGCAGCTGGTACAACCTGAAGATCCAGTGGTTCCGCGAGTGGTGGAAAAACAACTCGACCAACGGGATCACCTGGCTCGACGATACGGTTCGCACGGGCGGCTGGCTGATCGTGATGTGCCATGCCGTCATCGGCGAGGGCGCCAGCAGCTCCGACAGCGGGAGCCAGGACATCTCGACCGCGCTTGCCGATCAGTTCTTCGCACACGCCGGAAGCTACGTCAAAAGCGGCGATCTCTGGTGCGCGACCTTCAGCGACGCGACCAAATACCTCCGTGAAAAGCAGAGCGCGACGGCGTACCGCAAAATGGAGGACGGCGTGCTCTACGTCGGATTGAAGCTCGACCGCGAGACCCCGGACGGCAAGCCGCTGCCCGAAAGCGTCTTCAACTATCCCTTAACCGTCAAGGTGCGCGTCCCCGCGGCGTGGAACACCGTTTCCTACGAGCTGAACGGCGAAACCGTCACGGCGACCGCCTTCGGCGAAGGCGTTCAGCGCTCGGTCCTTATCAACGTGATCCCCGGCGCCGACGGCGCGATCGTCACCACTGCGGTCAACCGGGTCGAATAACCGAGCTTTGTGCGCTGCGCGAAAGTAAATTCATGAAAACCTCCCCGCGCCAGCTCAAGCTATCAGGCGGGCGGAGGCAGATGCAGAATCCGCGCTTGCGACCCGACGCTGTATAAGCATACTGCAAGGGTCGCAAACGCGGATAGAAAAACGAATTCAAAAAAAGAAGAAACCCGTTCGCCAAGACGAACGGGTTTCAACATTAGATGCGTTTTGCTATGCGGCGATTTCAACCGGAGCGAAAAGCCTTAATGAACAATAATAATTCCTTTCGTTTATCGATCTGCGCTGAAATCCGCCCGTCGTCCAAAAAAAATCGGCAGGGGCAAGCCCCTGCCGACCCGACGCTCTCGTGGGCGCCGTGGGAAAAGGAGGAATTGAGGAAAAAAACCGACGTTTTTACGTTGATTTTCCGTTGCGTTGGATGGGATCAGCTCTCGGCGAGTTTGAACCAGACGGTCGAGGTGACCTCGACGCCCTCCGCAACCGTGTAGGTCGCTTCGGTGGGGTTGGTAACCTTTTCGACCGGCATCACGAAGCCCTTGCCGCAGGTGACGGAGATCTCGTCGACCGCAAAGTAAACGTTCGTATCGATGAGCGACTTCGCAGTGGGGATCTCAAGCGGACGGACTTCATTCGTATCCACATCGCTGAATACGACGACGCCGCCTTCATCGGGCGCGGCGCTGAACAGTTTGGTTCCCTCGGTCTTAAGACCATCGGCGGTGGTAGCGAGTTTGCAGAGCGCAACGCCGTCGACGAAGATGGTCGAGACCTGGAGGTAGTCGGACAGCGCCTCACCCGTATGACCGTCGAGCAGTTCCATGTGGATCCGGACGCCCATACGGTGCCAGCCGTATTCGGGGTTCGCCTCATCGGTGCCCATGATGTTCGGATAGTCGGAGTAATTCGGCGACTTGCCGCACATCGTCTCAGGGGTGGTCACTTCGCTGTCCGAGATCGGGATCTCGAAATGTCCCATCCACTCGAACGCGCCCGCTCTCTTGGCGTCGGCGTACTTCGCGGTGGCGTTGGGGGACAGGAAGTAGAACGGTTGACCGTCCATCTGTCCGATGATGTAGGAGGCATCAAAGTTCGCGACCGTCTCGTCCCAGAGGATATTGAACTCGACGTAGAGATCGTTGCCGTCGGGATCCGCATCGGTCGGATAGAAGTGCTTCTCGCCGCGGACGTCGCCCAGGGTGACCGTAACGGGCTTGAACTTCGTCCCGGAACTCGTGAACGTCGTGATCGGCGGCTCGTAGGTGAGCGTCTTGGGAACATTCTGGTGGCAGATCGTGCATTCGCCGGTCGCTTCGACCGTGGGGTTCAGCAGCGTCGGCTCGACGCTCCATTCCGCAACGTCGTGCGCGGTGGAATCGATATCGATTTCCTCGATCGTCGATTCGATGACCTCGCCGCACTCTTCGCAGATATACGCCTTGATACCCTTCGCGGCGCAGGTCGGCTTCTGGATGATCGTGATCTCAGGCTCCGGCGTGTGGGGCAGCGGATCGATCAAAACGACGGTCTCGGGGATGATCTCTCTGCAGACCGTGCAGTGATAGGACTTCGAGCCCGCGTTAGAGCAGGTCGGTTCCCTGTCGACCGTGTACTCGGCGGCGGGGGTGTGGACGTGCTCGGTCTCGCCGGCGGTGGTCGACGCCGCGGTGGTCGACGCAGCGGTCGTGCTCGCGGCGGTGGCGTCGCCGCCGCCCTTGTTCGACTTGCTGCACGAAGCGAACGCAAAGACGCACAGGACGAGACAGAGGACCAGCGCGAGGGTGATGGTAAGTTTCTTCATCTTGTTTTCTCCTTTTTGATTCAATGGTTTTTTATTTGATCCGGGACGCTCCCGGGAGGGAACGATGGTGTTGCTTCGCAACAATGATGTGTTGCCGGGGGCAACAATGATGTAGGGCTTCGCCCTAATGACGTTGACCGCAAGCGGTCAAATGACGCGGCGCGAACGCCAATGAGGGGGATCAGAGGGAGCCGAAGTCGAAGCTGTCCCAATCTCCCTCGCCGAGCGTGCCGCCGGAGTTGAGCAAAAGATCGCGGTCGAGTTTGACGATCTCGATCTCGGCGGATTCAAAAACTCTCTTTTCGTTCATCGTCGTATCTCCTTTTACCGCAGGTAGATCTTTGCCAGGACCGGAACGTGGTCGGAGGGGTACGTGCCGTTGGCGTCGATGGGGTTGGGGACGACCGTATAGTACGCCGTGGCGATATTCCCTTTTGTCAGGATATAGTCGTAGATCCACTTCGGGCGGGTCGTGCGGCCGCTTTCCGCGAGGGTCCCGCCGATGTCGCCCCTGACGGAAGCGACAGCGGCGGAGTTGGTTCTCTTGAAGCCGGCGTCCGTGAAGAGATTCATTGTGTTATGACCCTGCGTGCTATCCTCGATTTTGTAGTGCGCGTTCATATCGCCCATCACGATCTGGTAGGGGTAGGTCGCTCTCTGCGTTTCCAGCCACGCGAGCAGCGCGCGGATCTCGTAGCGGCGGAGTATGTGGTCCTCTTCGTCCATGCCGCCGTAGTGCAGGTGCGCGCTGACGACGAGGATCTGCTTTCCGGTCGATTTTTCTTTCAGTACGGCGTAGTGGAAGATGCGATCGATTTTACTTATGCTCGGATCTGCATTCTCGGGATTGAGGACGTTGAGCTCGGTGGCTGTGGCTTTGAAGGTCTTGGTTCCCTCGGCGATTTTGGTGAATTTGTCGGTTTTGAAGAAAATCTCGTTCTTCTCAAAATCGTACCCGCCCGTATATCCGCCCTCCAGCCGGGTGTAGCCGCCCGCAGTCGCGAGCGAGTCGAGAGTATCGTCCCAACCGTGCGCTTGTTTCTGGTTGACTTCCTGCAATCCGACGATATCGGGGGATTCCGAGAGGATGGTTTCGGCAACTTTCTCGGGATCTCTGCCTTCCCACTGCGCGTCGCCCGACGTACCGCCGTAGACCCCGATATTGTAAGACATCACAGAGATCGCGCCGGGGAAACTGTCGTCGTTGACGATCCGGTAATACAGGGGAGCGTCTACCGATTTTGAGCCGTCGCTCGTAGCGTATTTATACTCCGTGTAATCGGGATAGTTATCGACACACGTTACTCTCTGCACGAAATCATTGCCGCAGGTCGCGTAGCAATCGGCAAAGACACAATAGGGGATCTTGCTGCCTGACACGTATTGAAAGTTTCTCAACCTGTAGACGTAAACGGATTGATCGCGCTCGGTTTCCGCAACGTCGGTATAAACGATCCCGCCGTTGCCGTCGGACTCCGCCGTATAGAGTTTCAGGTCGTAATTATTACTGTCTTCAGCGAGGTTGTCGGTCGAGCAGAGCACCGAGACGAGTCTGCCGTCGATATAGAGGGACACGGTCAGGTAGTATTCGGCGTCCGCGCCGCCCTTGACGGCGTTCACGTTGGTCACTTCCTCGTGGTACACGATCCCGATCCGGTGCCAGCCGTATTCGGGGTTTTCCGCGTCTTCGCCGCCGACGTGCGGGAAATCCGCATATTCCGAGCCTGTAGCTATGTTCGGGAAAAGCCCCGGATCCTCGGGCGCAACGGTCGTGAAGTTGCCGGTAGTCGTAAAGCAGCAGTCGGATTTGGCGTCGCAGGGATCCCAATACATGAGGGCATAATGCATGGAGTCCCCTTTCGAGACGCCGGATACAACGTAGGGACCCACAGACGCTTTCAAATAGGTCGTGGTCAGATATTTGCTGAACAAGACCGAATACTCGATATACAGATCGTTGCCCGCGGGGTTTCCCTGCGTCGGACAGAAGGTCTTCGCCCCCGACTGCAGCACGTCGGTCCAGACGTTTCGCAGGTCCCCGTAATCTTTTTTGGAAGACGTGCCTTTGTATTCCCGGATCGATTCGCCGTTGCCGCGATGCGCTTCAAACGGGGAGATGTGCGTTGCGTCGGAATAGCGGGTCCCCTCCCCGTCGGTCACGAAAGCGCGCACGTAGATCCAGTTGTTAAACTCGTCCTGCGGGATGTTGGTCACCTTGGCGGCGATCCACCAACGTCCGTCGGGCGCAGCAACGGGCTCGTCGTCGGCGGTAATGGTTTTGTACGCGGCGGTCGCCTCGACCGTATAGCAGCCGTCCGCCCCGATCTCGGGCTCCTCAACGTTTCCGTAACTCTCAAACGAGAAGACGAAGCCCGCCTTGGTGTAATCGAGCGAACCGATCGTGAACAGGAATCGCATCTCGGTCGTCGCTCCCGCGACGGCAAAGTTCACGGGCGTCTGATAGTCGAAATCCTGGATCTCCTCGGATTCCGGCTCGGGCTCCGCCGCGGTCGTGATCGGAACGATCGCCGCAAACGCAAGGGTCAGCATCGCCAGTACGAGCAGGATCGACAGGATCCTTTTACGTGTGTTCATTGATTGTTCTGCGCCTCCTTTATGGTTTTCTCTTTCTTTTTTGAAGAACAAGGGCGAATTCCGAATGCTCGGACGCGCTGTTCGTCCCTCTCCTCTTGACTCAATTATACCTTTTTGTCGGGAATATTGCAACACAAAGTTTCAAATTTCCTAATAAAAGGCGTTTTGCACAAAACAGGTATATATAATTTGGTTATAATAGCCAAACGCCGTTTTGGGAACAAAAAAACGCCGGCAAACCTTTGTTTCGGTTTGCCGGCGTTCGCGTCGGTTATCACGATTCCCAGGAAGTTTTTTTCTCGTCGAAGAAATCTCCGGACTGCCAATCGTAGACCCACGCGGCGTCGCTGCTTCTGGCGTGGAGGGGCATTTTGGCGGAAAAGATCGGAGAATAGCACGCGTTCGGCGTGTAGTTCCCCTCTTTCAGGTTCCAGACGAACGAGGAGGTCAGGGCGTAGGCGGGATCCCTTCCGTTCATTAAATACGCGTACGCGACCAGCGCCGACCAATACGGCCAGGCGGCGCCGTTGTGGAAGCAGAACGGCTGCTGCGAGCGGCTGAAACTCCTGTCGGCTCCGCGATAGGGGGGATAGACGCTCATCACGCCGAAGTCGCCCATCCGACGGACCCTGTTGTTCCTTGTCTCCAGCAGTTTCTCGACGTTGTCGAGGATCCGCTCGGTCTTGTCTTTGTCCGCGATCCGGAAAAGCACGGCGAGGATCGTGTCGACGGAAAGGTTGTCCTCGACGAAGTCGCCGTCGCGGTAGTTGACGTAGTACCCCTTCCCGTCGTCCCAGAGGAGCCGGTCGATCGCGTTTTTGGTCCGCTCCGCCAGTTCGCGGTACTTTCCTGCAAGAGCCGGATCCCGCGTCCCGACGATACGGGAGAGGCACGCGAGCGCGCGGGCGTAGAGCAGTTCGACGTAGGTGACGTAGCCCGTCCGGTTGATCTGGTCCGCCCAATCACGGTTGTTGTATCTTCCGAGCTTGACGATCAGCCCCGTCCTGTCCTCGAATTCCATGAGTTTGTCGATGACGAGCAGGCAGTAGTCGTAAACGGTCTTCCCGTTCGCCTCCTCGGAGAGGATCGAACGGTCGCCCGAGCGGTTGATATAGTCGTAGACCATCAGGACGAAGAAACACGGGCTGTCGTAATGGTTGCGGCGGAAACGCTCGAGAAAGTCGAAGGCAACGCTGGAAGTACAGTTCCCGCTCCCGTCGATCCCGTGCGCGAGGGTCAGGATCTGGTTCTTGATCAGGTGCGGGTAGTCCTTATACATCGGGAGCACTGTCCAGTAGGCGTCGCGGAAGAAGGTCAGGACGGGCGCGTAGGTGTAGCTGCTCGCGCAAAAACCCTTGAAAAGCCCGAACTCCTTATAGTTCTCGAGCGCGCAGAAGATACTCGAAACGTAGAGCGCCTTGTCCCTCTCGGTTTTGGCGGACGGCGGGATCTTCACGCTTTTGATCTCGTCC
>JAGCYR010000166.1 GCA_017960705.1 Clostridia bacterium
ATGGCGACCGTTTACGGTTCCGGTTCAACATTTGATATCGGCGTCAACGACGGGTCCGATATCGCCAACATCGACCTGCAGAGCGCGACGTCCGGCAAGTTCTCGGCACAAGAGCGGACCGGCACGACCTACCTCTATCCGACCGATCCCGAAGCGCGGCACCCGACTATCGGCGCAAACGGCTGGCACCGCGTCGGTGTCCGCGTCCATCATGAGGCGGCGATCGTCAACGCCGCCGTGCAGTACACCTATATCATCACCGTCTAGCTCGACGGCGAAATGGTCCTCAAGTACGATTCGTCGGCTTGGGCGACGTCCAATCCGGGCGCTCTGCTCTTCACCGCGGCGATTGAGGACGATCGACTGGTCTACTCCGACAACGGCGCCGGATCTGCGAATACCACCATCGTCAAGTTTTACAAGGGCTCTGATAACTACCTCGTACTCGCCGATCAGCATATGACCTGCGGCAAAGAGTTCGTCCGTCAGGTCAAACCGGTCGCCCATCCCACGGCGACGACCGACCCGTCCGTCGATTTGCCCGCGACCGTATGGTACGCCCGCGCGAACGGTCCGATTCCGGCGGAGGGCTACACGCATACCGGGTTCACCTCCTCCGACCGCGTGACCGTGTTGAGTTACAACGTTGAGAAGTACGACGGCGGCTGGAACGGCAGAGATCCCGCCGAGGCGATCCAAACGATCCTGGACGCCTCCCCCGATATCGTCGGACTGCAGGAAGTCAACGCGAACTGGAACGGCAATCTTGCCACCCTGACGTCAAACGGCTACGACCGGGTCCAGGGCGACACGTCCACCGACAACTGGCCGGAACTCTTCTATAAGACCGAACGGTTTACCAAACTGAGCGGCGGCTACAAGCGGTATTCGGCTCTCAAAAACGAGTATCCCGGCGTGGACAAAAACGGCGCCGATCCGTCGCGGGACGGGCAGGGCAGACTGTTCACCTGGGCGATGCTCGAGGAGAACGCCACGGGCAAAAAGATCCTCGCGATCAGCACGCATCTGCACTATCGGGTGGATGAGTACGACACCGCGTCCTCCGAAGCGAACACGTTGGTTCGGCAGTATGAGGTCCGTCTTATGCTCGCGTGGATCGCGGATCAGTCCGACTGCGACGCCGTCGTGATCGTCGGCGATATGAACGAGCATTACCTGAACAGCAAGGGAAGGGCAACCGCCAACATTTACAGAGAGAGCGGCTTCGGCGTCGCCCGTGACGTCGCCGCAATCAAGGGGGACGTCGGCGGAACGCTTACGACCGACGGCCGCACGAACCGCCCGGGGTATGTTTTCGATCTCGCCCTGATCAGAGGGAACGTCGAAGTCACGTACTATACCGCCGCGAACAACAAGACCGACAACGCGGGAACGTCCTATCCGTCCGATCACGTGCCGATCCTGACGGAGTTCCGGTTCCGTTAAAAGAATCTTCCCCGCTTTTTCCCGCCCACGGGGGAAAAAGCGGGGAAGACCTTGTCAAAAGGCGGTTTTTATTGTATAATGATTCCGGTAACGAGAAACGGAAGTTGAGATGACGATATGAAAAAGTGTTTTCGGAACGGAAAGATCTTCTTCGTAGCGGGAAAGCTGAACGAGGAAGTCCCCTACGACGTTTCGTCGAACGAACTGCACGTCTGTTTCGACGGCAAGGGCGGGATCACCAACTATACCGTCTCCGACCGGAGCGGCAGTTGCGTGAGGCGAACCGTCCTGAACGCGTTTGCCGACGGCAGAAAGCTCGACGCGTTCTGTGAAAAAAGAGTGGAACTTGCCGGACGGATGCAGAAGATCCTTCTGAAGGACGGGGCAGTCGGGATCAAGATCCTTCAGTTCGTCGCGCCGACCGAGAACGCGGTTTTTTACGAGTTCACGGCGAACAAACCGGGCGATTACGAATTCGTTCTGGATTTCAGCCGTGCGCAGTACGGCGTCCACTACGATACCGACGTCGAAACGCGGTATATCGCCGAAAACAACGCGATCCATCTGCGCACGCGCAGAAGCGCTCTGCTGGTTTTTTCCTACGTGAGCGAAAAGTACTGCGCCGCGCTGCTGTCGCGTTTCGCGGCGTATAAAAAGCAGGTCGTCGACGAATTCAAAAGCGTGAAGATCCCCGCGTCGGCAAAAAGCGAAAAGGAGCGGGCACTCTACGTTTCAAGCGTCTTCTGCGCGCTCGAAAACTATCGGGAGATCGGGCTTTTCAAGGGCTTTTCTGCGAGCGGGCACCGCGAGATACCCGTCCGGACCTATTTCCGCGACTCCTATTGGACCGTGCTCTCGATGTATAAGACCCGCCCCGACCTTGTCCGGTGTCAGATCCTGACGCTCGCGCGCGGGATCAAGGAGAACGGCGATTGCCCCTCCGGCGTGCTGGTCGATTTCAACCCGCGCGTTCGCAACTATTACGACAGCCCGTGTTTCTTCGTTCTGATGGTCTACGACTATATCAACCGCACGGGCGACCGCTCGATCCTCTCCGAAACCGTGAACGGAAAGAGCGTCTACGATCTTTGCCTGCTCGCGGTCGATCGGCTGTCGACCTTTGAAGACAAAACGGGGCTGATCGTCAAGAGCGGGCGGTACAACAAGCTCGATTGGGCGGATCAGATCAACCGGACGGGCTACGTCACCTACGTCGAACTGCTCTACGCCCGCGCGCTCTACTGCCTTTCCCGTATCGTCGGGACGAGGGACAAGACCCGCGCCCGCCGCTACCGCGAGATGTATCAGCAGACGAAAAACGCGATCAACACGCTGCTCTGGGATAACGAAAAGGGCTATTATATCAACTATCGCGACGGCGACTTTGTCGAAGACAACCTTTCCGTCGATACGATCCTTGCGGTTCTGTTCGGCATTTCCGACGACGCCGCGACCGCAAGGCTGCTCGACAACGTTTCGGCGCTGCTGGAGACGAGAAACAACGACAGCCAGAAGGGCGGGGACTACGGCGTGATGTGCGTCTATCCCTTCTACCGGGGAGCCGACCGGTGTTACAATCGCTCCGCGGAGGATTACGCGTGTCAGAACGGCGGCGTCTGGCCCTTCTGGTCGGCGCTTGTCGCCTACGCGCAAAAACGGAATGGACGGGACTGCTCCTACGCCCTGACGTCCTCCTTCGGTTGGAGCGTCAAGCACGGATATTATACCCCGATCGAACATTATTCCCCGCTCGGTTCCGTCGGCGCGCCCCTGTACGCCGCAAGCGGCGTCGCCGCCTGGGTTTACGATTGGCAGGACCGCGATTTCTTCAAGGAAAACGAATCCGTTTGGTGACGGGCGGATTTCAGCGCAGATTGAAAAACGAAAGGGGATTATTTTGATCCGTTGAAGCTTTTCGCTTTGCTTGCAAGTCCTACGTTGTAAAAAGCAATAGAGGTTGAAAACCACCCGCCGCGGCGGGTGGTTTTCTTCTTTGGATTATCATTCGTTTTTCGGTCTGCG
>JAGCYR010000167.1 GCA_017960705.1 Clostridia bacterium
GCGGCGTCCATCGCGTGCAGAGGGTCCCCGTGACCGAATCGCAGGTACGGATCCAGACCTCGACCGTCACGGTGGCGGTTCTCCCCGAGGCGAAGGAAGTCGAGGTCGAACTGAATCCCGCCGACGTGAAAATGGAGTCCTGCAAGAGCAGCGGCGCGGGCGGTCAGCATATCAATAAGACGGAATCCGCCGTCCGGCTGACCCATATTCCCACCGGTATCGTCGTCGAGTGTCAGGAGGAACGCAGCCAGTTCAAGAACCGCGATAAAGCGATGAAGCTGCTGCTCTCAAAGCTCTACGAGATCAAACGCCGCGAGCAGGACGACGCCGTTGCAGAAGACCGCAGAAAGCAGGTCGGGACGGGCGACCGGAGCGAAAAGATCCGTACCTACAACTTCCCGCAGGGACGCGTCACCGATCACAGGATCGGGTTGACCGTCTATACGCTCGACGCTTTTCTGAACGGAGACATCGGAGAGATGCTCGACGCGCTCCGACTGCACGAAGCAGAAGCGAAACTCGCGGGTGAAAGAAACGACTGACAGGACTGAACACGCCATGACGACCGAATACCTTGAAGACCTCGACCTCTCGACCGAGGCGGGCAAAAACGGGATCGAACGCGCCGGAGAGATCATCCGGCGCGGCGGTCTCGTCGTCTTTCCGACCGAAACGGTATTCGGGCTCGGAGGGAACGCCCTGGATCCCGAGGCGGCGACAAAGATCTACCGCGCGAAGGAAAGACCGTCCGACAACCCCCTGATCATCCATATCGCCGACCCGTCTGAAGCTTCGCTCTATACCGAAACGAGCGATCTTTTCGAGCGTCTTTCCAAACGTTTTATGCCGGGACCCCTGACCGTCGTTCTTCCGGCGAAACCGATTATTCCGAAGACCGTGACCGCGGGACTTCCGACGGTCGCCGTTCGCTGTCCCTCTCACCCGATCGCGCACGCCCTTATCGCGTGCGCCGGTGTTCCGATCGCTGCGCCGTCTGCGAATCTTTCCGGGTCTCCCTCTCCGACCACGTTCCGTCACGTCAGGGAGGACCTCGACGGACGGGTGGATATGATCCTCGGCGGGGAGTGCGAGATCGGGGTCGAATCGACCATCGTGCGTCTTGATTCGTCCGACACGCTGACCCTTCTCCGTCCCGGCGGGATCACCCCCGAACAGCTCGGAGAATTCGCCCGCGTCGAACTGTCCGACGCCGTGCTCAACAAACTGAAGGAGGGCGAGACCGTTCAGTCGCCCGGGATGAAATACAAGCACTACGCGCCGAAAACGCCCCTGTATCTTCTACGGGGCGGCCGTGAGGATCGTCAGAGGTTCCTTGCGGGACAAGGCGGGCGGTTCGCCGTCCTCGCATACACGGAGGAGATCCCGTCGCTCTCCGTGCATCCTTCGTCTCCCGTCGTTTTCGATCTCGGCTCGGAGAATGATCCGGCGCAGCAGCTGCACCGTTTGTTTTATCTCTTACGCGAAGCGGACAAGTCCGGATGCGAACGCATCTACGCCGCGCTGCCCTCTACCGCGGGGCTTTCGCTCGCGCTCTATAACCGGATGATCCGCGCCGCGGCGTATCAGATCGTCTCGGTAAACTGACTTCAAAGAAGGGAGGTATCACGTCGTGGCAAAGAAGAAAAACCTTGCGCCGGTCGCGGTGGAAGCCGAGATCAGACCGCAGCCCATCGTCGAGACCATCGAGTCCAACTACATGCCCTACGCCATGAGCGTCATTATCTCCCGCGCTCTGCCCGAGATCGACGGATTCAAACCGTCGCACCGCAAACTGCTCTACACGATGTACGAGATGGGGCTTCTGAACAAACCGCGCACCAAGAGCGCGAACGTGGTGGGGCAGACCATGCACCTGAACCCCCACGGCGACGCCGCGATCTACGAGACGCTGGTGCGGCTGACGCGCGGCCACGGGGCTCTGCTTCATCCGTTCATTGATTCGAAGGGGAGTTTCGGCAAGCAGTACAGCCGCGATATGGCGTACGCCGCGTCGCGCTATACCGAAGTCAAACTTGATCCGTTCTGCCAGGAACTCTTCGACGGGATCGAGAAGAACAGCGTCGATTTCATCCCCAACTACGACAACACGACGACGGAGCCCGTCCTCCTCCCGACGACCTTCCCGAATATCCTCGTTTCCCCGAACCTCGGGATCGCGGTCGGGATGGCTTGCTCGATCTGCAGCTTCAATCTCGGCGAGATCTGCGACGGGACCATCGCGCTGTTGAAGAATCCAGACTGTTCGATCGATCGCCTGCTGGATCTGATCAAAGCCCCCGATTTTTCGGGCGGCGGGCAGCTGGTCTACTCCCGAGACAAGATGCGCGAACTGTACGAGACCGGCGTGGGTCCGATCCGGCTCCGTGCAAAGTATTCCTTCGACGAGAAAGAGAACTGCATCGACGTCCTCGAGATCCCGTATTCGACCTCGATCGAGGCGATCATCAAGAAGATCACCGACCTCATCAAAGAGGGGAAACTCCGCGAGATCACCGATATCCGCGACGCGATCGACCTGAACGGCTTCCGGCTCACGATCGACGTACGGCGCGGGACCAAACCCGACCGTCTGATGGAGAAGCTCTTCCTTCTCACTCCGCTGGAGGACAGCTTCGATTGCAATTTCAACGTCCTGCTCAACGGGCGTCCCGAAACGCTCGGGGTTCGTGCGATCCTGCTTGCCTGGATCGATTTCCGCATCGCGTGCATACGACGGGAAATGATCTTCGATCTCGATAAGAAGAAGGATAAACTGCATCTGCTGATGGGGCTCGGCTCCATCCTGCTTGATCTCGACCGCGCGATCCGGATCATCCGGAACACCGAGGACGAGAAGCAGGTGATCCCTAACCTGATGGAGGCGTTCCATCTGTCCGAAAAGCAGGCGGAGTATATCGCGGAGATCAAACTGCGGCACCTCAACCGCGAATACATACGCCAAAGGATCGAGGAGATCGCCGCGCTCGAAAAGGAGATCGCGGATCTATCCGAGACCATCCGGGACGAGATCAAGATCAAAGGCAGGATCGCGGAGCAGCTGCGTGCGATCAAGAAGAAATACGCTACGCCGCGGCGCACCGAGATCATCGCGCAGGAAGAGATCAGCGCACCCGACCCCTCGCTTCTGATCGACGAGTATCCGGTCAAGCTTCTGCTTACCAAACA
>JAGCYR010000168.1 GCA_017960705.1 Clostridia bacterium
GTAAAACCACGGTTGCTTTTTTCGGTTTTTTCGGTTGCGTTTGCCGCTACCGATCGTTTTTCAGCGGTTTTCGCGGATCCACGCGAGCAGACCGTCGTAGTCCATCTCCCCCCGCGCGACGGCGAATCCGACCCGCGCGACGTCGTCCACCGAGGGGTGGAGCCGGATCCCGTTGGTTTCGAGAAAGGTCAGAAGGATATACAGTCCGATCCGTTTGTTTCCGTCGACGAAGGCGTGATTGGAGATCAGGGAATACCCGATCCGCGCCGCCTTCTCCTCTTTCGTCGGATAGAGTTCCTTGCCGTCGAAGGTCTGAAACGCCGACGCGAGCGCGCTGTCGAGCAGATCCAGGTCCCGCACGTCGGCGGCGCCGCCCGTTTCTTCGATTACAAGTTGGTGCAGGAGCAACACTTTTTCACGGCTGAAACGGATCATTTTGCCAGCACCTCGAACGCGCGGCGATACTCGCGCAGAACGCGCGCGGCGACGAAGTCGATCTTCTCGTCGTCACTCATCTCGATCGGCGCGTCGCTCTCCAGATCGACCAGGCGGTATTTCGGCTTGTTGTTCTTGAAAATGATGATTTCCCCGGATTTGTCCGCCATCCGCGCGACCCGGGAAAAGTTCTGATTCGCTTCGGAAATCGAAACGATTTTTTCGGTGTTGATGTTCATACAGTTCACCCCCCGAGAGTATTATACATAAATTTTAGGATATTGTCAACCTATTTTCAAAAAAGAACTGCGCCGCGCAGGGCGGCGCAGAGAAAGAATTTGCTTTTTTGTCACTCTTCGGCGATATCGGAGATGAGCGACTGCAGGTAGCCCGTCACGTCAAAACAGAACCGGTTGACGTTGTTGTTGTCTACCCCGAATCCTCCGACGCAGAGACCGTTTTTGTAAAAGGATACGTCGAATATTGCGAAAGACGGTTTCTTCTTTCCCCGAGAGGGCGCTTTTCTGACTTTCATGGCGGAGAGGGTCTTCCGCGCGCTCTCTACGGTCTCGGGGTCCGTGATCTCGTAGTCGACGTAGGAAGATCCGCTTTCCCGGTACTCCCGGAGCACGATCATATCCGCCTCCGGCAGATTTTTCAGCGGTCTTTCCGGGATCAGGTCCCGCAGCATGATAAAGAGCAGAAACGCCAGCAGGACGAGAACGATTACGGTAACGGCGACTTTGGTTTTCATACTGAACCTCCGCGTGTCGGGGTGTCGGGGCGGTTTTCTAAGAAAAGGATACCACAAAAGCAAAAGATTTGCAAGAGAGAGGACGGTACTTTTCGCACCCGAGGGATTGCGGGCAATCCCGCAAGGCGATATATTGCTCCGCAACGCGATATACGCTTCGCGTGCGATATGTCGCCGCCTTTGGCGTTGACGCGATATGCCGCGCAAGCGCGGCGCGAGGAAGGAGCCGTTTCGCTTTTGTTCTCTTCCTTAATGAAGTTCTTTGTCCCGCTTTCTCCGAAAGAAAGCGGGCATACCTCCTTCGTCCTCCCGATCTTCGTAAAAAAACTCGCGCGCGGGGTTGCGCGGGGGCGCGGGATGTGCTATAATAAAATGTAATTTGAAGCAAAAGGCGGAACCGATGATGGAAAACAGGCACGACGGATACGTTTCTCCGCTCTCGACGCGTTACGCGAGCCCTGAAATGCAGGCGGTGTTCTCCGACAATTTCAAGTTCCGGGCGTGGCGGCGTCTCTGGATCTCGCTTGCGCGTGCGGAGATGGCGCTGGGTCTTCCCGTGACGCCGGAACAGATCGCGGAAATGGAAGCGCATAAAGACGACGTCGACTACGCGGTCGCGGAAGCGCGCGAAAAGGAAGTCCGTCACGACGTGATGGCGCACGTCTACGCGTTCGGAAAACAGTGCCCGAAAGCCGAGCCCATCATCCACCTCGGCGCGACCTCCTGCTACGTCGGGGACAACGCCGACGTGCTTGCGCTCCGCGAAGCGTCCTTGATCGTACTGAAAAAGGCGGCGCAGGTCCTTCGCAACCTGAGGGCGTTCGCCGTCAAATACCGCGCGCTCCCCTGCCTCGGCTACACGCATCTGCAGCCTGCGCAGCTCACCACGGTCGGCAAACGCGCCACCCTCTGGATGTACGAGCTCTCGTCCGATATCGAGGAGCTCGAACATCGGCTGGACAAGCTGCTCCTGCTCGGCAGCAAAGGCACGACCGGCACGCAGGCGTCCTTCCTCGAACTGTTCGGGGGAGATCACGAAAAGGTCAAGAAACTCGACCGAATGATCGCCGACGACCTCGGTTTCCCCGGCACGGTCGCCGTCTCGGGGCAGACCTACTCCCGCAAGGTCGACGCCAATTTCTTAGCCGTCCTGTCCGGCTTTGCGCAGTCGGCGTACAAGTTCGCGAACGACCTCCGCATCCTGCAGTCGTTCGAGGAGATCGAAGAACCGTTTGAGAGCCACCAGATCGGCTCGTCCGCGATGCCCTACAAGCGCAACCCCATGCGGTGCGAACGGATCTCGGCGCTCGCTCGCTACGTCATCGTCGATTCGCTGAATCCCGCGTTCACGGCGGGCACGCAGTGGTTCGAGAGGACGCTCGACGATTCCGCGAACCGCCGGATCTCGGTGTCCGAAGCGTTTTTGGCGATCGACGCGATCCTGAATATTTATATGAACGTCACCTCGGGTCTTGTGGTCTACGACCGCGTGGTCGAGCGCCGCGTCCGCGAGAAACTCCCGTTCATGGCAACCGAAAACATCCTGATGAAATCGGTCAAGGCGGGAGGGGACCGTCAGGCGCTACACGAACGGCTCCGGGTCCACTCCCACGCCGCCGCCGCGCACGTCAAACTCGAGGGCGGCAAAAACGATCTGCTCGAGCGGATCAAGGGCGACCCCGCCTTCCCGATCAAGGCCGAGGAGATCGACGCCGTACTCGATCCCGCGCTCTACGTCGGACGCGCCCCCGAACAGGTGGACGAGTTTATTTCGGGCGTGGTCGATCCGATCCTTTCCCGCTATCCCGACGCCGGGCTGGTCGGGGAACTCAACGTGTAATCAAGTACCATAGATAAAGGAGAACGAAATGGCAACTATTCTGGAGGGAATGTCCCACACGTTCAGCGAGTATCTTCTGCTCCCCGGGTACACCGACGAGAACTGCATCCCCGCGAACGTCTCGCTCAAAACCCCGCTCGTGAAGTACCGTCCCGACGAGGAGGAATCCCCGATCACGCTCAGCATCCCGATGGTCTCCGCGATCATGCAGTCGGTGTCCGACGATAAGATGGCGATCGCGCTGGCGAAGGAGGGCGGGCTGTCCTTCATCTACGGCTCGCAGAGCATCGAGGACGAGGCGGCGATGGTCGCCCGCGTCAAGAACTACAAGGCGGGATTCGTCGTCAGCGACTCCAACCTGAAACCCACCGATACGCTCGCCGACGTTCTGGCGCTGGTCGAGCGGACGGGGCATAACACCGTCGCGATCACCGAGGACGGCACCGCGAACGGACGGCTGGTCGGCGTGGTGACCGGACGCGACTACCGCGTCAGCCGGATGTCCACCGATCTCAAGGTCTCGAGTTTCATGACCCCGCTTGAAAAGCTGGTGACCGCCCCCGCCACCACCTCGCTCAAAGAGGCGAACGACATCATCTGGGATCACAAGCTGAACTCCCTCCCCCTGATCGACGAGAAGGGAAGACTGTGCTACTTCGTTTTCCGCAAGGACTACGACGAGCACAAACAGAACCCGCAGGAGATGCTCGACTCGAGCAAGCGGTATATGGTCGGCGCGGGTATCAACACGCTCGACTACGAGAAGCGCGTTCCCGCCCTGATCGCGGCGGGCGCAGACGTGCTCTGCATCGACTCCTCCGAGGGCTACACCTGCTGGCAGAAGAAGACGCTCGACTTCATCCGCGAGAACTACGGCAACGCCGTCAAGGTCGGCGCGGGCAACGTGGTCGACCGTGAGGGCTTCCTGTTCCTTGCGCGCGCGGGCGCCGACTTCGTCAAGATCGGTATCGGCGGCGGCTCGATCTGCATCACCCGTGAGCAGAAGGGCATCGGCCGCGGACAGGCGAGCGCCGTGATCGAGGTCGCCGCGGCAAGAGACGAGTACTACCGCGAGACCGGCGTCTACGTTCCGATCTGCTCGGACGGCGGTATCGTGCACGACTACCACATGACCCTCGCGCTCGCGATGGGCGCCGATTTCCTGATGCTCGGCAGATATTTTGCTCGCTTCGACGAGTCCCCGACCCCGAAACTCCAGGTCAACGGCACCTACGTCAAGGAGTACTGGGGCGAGGGTTCCAACCGCGCCCGCAACTGGCAGCGGTACGACCTCGGCGGAAAAGCGAAGCTTTCCTTCGAGGAGGGCGTCGACTCCTACGTCGTCTACGCCGGCTCGCTCCGCGACAACGTGGCGAAGTCGCTCTACAAGGTCAAATCCACCATGTGCAACGTCGGGGTCCTGACCATTCCCGAACTGCAGAAGAACGCGCGCATCACTTTGGTCTCCGCGACCTCGATCGTCGAGGGCAGCTACCATGACGTGACGTTGCGGAGTACTGCTAACATCAAGAACTGACAAGGCAACGGGAAACGGCGACACCGATCGTGTCGCCTTTTCCATATCAGGCGAAGGATAAGACCGAAGCGAAAAGGAAACGCGGAATGAAAACCTTTGACAAAGTAAACTTCAACGGCACGTTCCGGGTATATCAGCAGCGGGTGCTCGACAACGCCGAGAAGTACCTGCTCGACGGGCGGATCAATATCGTCGCCGCGCCCGGGAGCGGCAAGACCATCCTCGGGCTCGAGCTGATCCGTCGGCTGAACGCACCCGCCGTCATCCTCTCGCCCACCACGACCATTAAGTATCAGTGGGGGGCGCGGTTCGCGTCGAACTTCCTCGAAAAAGGCGAGGATCCCGGAGACTATTTTTCCTACGATCTGCACGAGATCACGCTGCTGAACTCCATCACCTATCAGGCGCTCCATTCCGCGATGGGCAAAGCCCCGGTCGAGGAGGACGGCGTGACGGTTGACTATTCCGACGTCGATATCTTTCAGCTGATCAAGGAATACGGCGTCAAGACCGTGTGCCTTGACGAAGCGCACCATCTGCAGAACGAATGGCAGAAGTCGCTCGAACAGTTCCTCGAAGGGGTCGGTCGCGACGTGAAGATCATCGCGCTGACCGCCACCCCGCCCTACGACGCGGGACAGGCGGAATGGGAGCGGTACGAGCGTGTCTGCGGCCCGATCGACGAGGAGATCTTCGTCCCCGAATTGGTGAAGGACAAAACGCTCTGCCCCCATCAGGACTACGTGTATTTCAACTATCCGACGAAGGAAGAGACTGCGTCGTTCAAGGAATACCGGGAAAAAGCCCTGGCGGGTCTCACCGAACTGCGGGATCTCGGGTTCGGGCAGAAGGTTTACGAGTATATTTCCGACCAATACGAGGGCGACCGGGAAACGCTCTACGAGAACACGCGGGGCGTCATTGCGACCCTGATCCTGCTTGACGCGTTCGGGATTCCGGTCGACCCGAAGATCGTCAGGTCGTTCACCGGCAAAAAGAAGCTCCCCGACCTCGACGTCGAGTTTTGCGAGCGGGCGATCCGCTTCCTGCTGGAAAGCGAGATCACCAACGACGGCGAAAAAGACGCGATCCGCCGGGTTTTGAAGAGCCACGGGCTGATCGAGCGGGGGCAGCCGGTGTTCTCCTTAAAAGAGAACGCCAAACACAAACTGATCAGTTCGGTCGGCAAACTGAAGAGCATCACCGAGATCACAAGACACGAGAGCGCAAATATGGGCGAACGGCTGCGCCTGCTGATCCTGACCGACTTCATCAAAAAAGAGTCGGTCAAGGACCTGTTCTCGGGCAAAACGCCCTCGGACGTCAGCGTCGTCTCCATCTTCGAGTGCCTGGCGAAAAGCGATCCCTGCTATCGGATGGGGGTTCTGTCCGGCGGGCTGATCATTCTCCCGAACGACTGCGAAAAGTATTTGGAACGGTACAACGTGAAACGCACCCCGATCGCAGATACGATCTATTCCGAATTTTCGTTCGGCACGGTCAAAAACAAGGACAAGGTCGACGCCGTATCCGAACTCTTCGAGCGGGGGATCATCCGGATCCTGATCGGGACCAAGGCGCTGCTCGGAGAGGGCTGGGATTCGCCCTGCATCAACACGCTGATCCTCGCGAGCTTCGTCGGGAGCTTTATGCTCTCCAACCAGATGCGGGGAAGAGCCATCCGGATCGACAGAAACAATTCGGACAAGGTGTCGAACATCTGGCATCTGGTCACGCTGGAGCCCGCCTACGTCTTCGAGGACTCGGCGCTGCGCGCGATGATCGCGAAGGGACAGACTGACCGGAATCGGATCGACTCGTACGATTTCAAGACCCTCGATCGGCGCTTCGACTGCTTCACGGGACCCAATTACACGACGGGAGAGATCGAGAACGGGATCGAGCGCCTGACCGCTATTCGCCCCCCTTTCGACGAAAAAGGGATCGCGGCGATCAATCAAGAGATGCTCTCCCGCGCGATGCAGAGAGACGATACCAAGAGCAAATGGACGGCGGCGCTCCAAAACAACGTCAAACTCACCGAGGAGATCGCCGTCCCGAAAGAGAGAGTCGTCAAACCGATCGTTTTCACCAATTACGTCGCTCTAACGGCGCTTCTCAGCGTCGACGCGGGGGTCATGGCGGCGGAAGTTGCCTTGTTGAATTCCACGTTGAGAACCGCGGCAGGTGAAGAGATAAACGTTTCCGATTGGCGCGGTTTGTTGCTCGTTTCGTCGCTCATCCTGCTCCTCGGCTTGACCTATCTGACGGCGAAACTCGCAAGGAAAATCATCCTGCACGCGACGCCCCGAAAAACCATGGTGCACCTGGCGAACGCCCTTTTGCGAACGCTGCAGCAGATGAACAGGATCAGCTACCGCGCGACCGTGAAGTCCGAGGGCAACGATATCGTGGTGCTGATCCGGCTGGCGAACGCCTCGACCTACGAAGAAAACCTATTCAACACGGCGGTAAGCGAGATGCTGTCCCCGATCGACAATCCGCGGTATATCCTGATCTTCAAGCGGCGCCGACGACTGTATCTGAACCAATCCTATGCCTGTCCCTCGATCCTCGGGCAAAAGAAGGAGATGGTCGAGCTCTTCGCCGATAACCTGACGGGTCGGGTCGGGGATTTCGAGATCGTCTATACTCGCAACGACGAGGGCAGAAGATTGCTGATGAAGGCGAAAAAATACGCCATGATCTCGAAAAACGCAGAAGAATCGTTGAAGAGAAGACGCAGAGTATCTCACTTCGAGTAAAACAACTGCCGCACGGGGAACCGTGCGGCGAACGTTACTAATCTCCCATCATTTTGTCTACGGCTTCGTCGACCGCGTCGGCGCACTTTTTGCCGGCTTTTTTCATCGCGCGGCGAAGGTCTTTTCGCTTGCAGTACGCGAGGGCTCCGAGCGCGCCGACCCCAACCGCCATTGTGATCCAGATCACCGTCATAGGCGAACAGCACTCCCGCCGTTTTTTCTCTTTGCAAAGTATCATTTCCGCCACCTCTTTTTTCTCCTATTGTGCCCGGGGCCCTCTTTTTTATTCCGTCGGTGACTTTTTTAACCCACCCGCGCCGGTAAACGCAAAAGCCATTGGAAACATTTTCAATCTAACCGCGCCAGCAGATGCCGCCTGACAGGCGGAGGCAGATGCAGAATCCCCGTTCTCGCCCCGAAGGTGTATACACATACTCCGAGAGGGTGAGAACGGGGATAGGAAACGCATATGAAAAAAAGAAGAAACCCGTTCGCGAACGCGAACGGGTTTCAACCTTAAATGCGTTTTACTATGAAACGGTTTTGCGCAGAGCAAAATGCTTTAACGGATCAAACAGATGTCTTTCGTTTCCGGTCTGCGCTGAAATCCGCCTGTCACTCCACCGTGACCGATTTGGCGAGATTCCGCGGCTGGTCCACGTCGCATCCGCGGGCAAGCGAGACCTGATACGCGAGTAGCTGCATCCCGGTCGCCAAAGCGATGGGCGCGACGGTCTCGGGGCAGTCGGGGCAGACGAAGGCGACCTTCGCCATCTCGCGGAGCTCGGTGACGCCCTCTTTCCCGGCGGCGAAGACGAACAGTTTGGCGCCGCGGGCGACGACCTCTTTCATATTGCCGACCATCTTCTCGCGGATGCCGGCTTCGCTCGAAATGGCGACGACCGGAGTACCCGGCTCGATCAGCGAGATGGTGCCGTGCTTCAGTTCGCCCGCCGCGTACGCCTCGCTGTGGATGTAGGAGATCTCCTTCAGTTTGAGCGACGCTTCGGCTGCGAGCGTGGCGTCGAAGAGCCGACCGATGAAGAACATATCGTCCTTTTCGGCGATGTCGGCGGCGATGGATTTGAGTTCCTTTTCGCGGGCGATGATCTTCTTGATCTCTGCGGGGAGAGCGACGGTCAGGTCGGAAACGTACTTTTTCACGACCTCCTCCGCGACGGTCCCGCGGACCATTCCCGTCCAGACCCCGAACAGGGTCATCAGGGCGGTCTGCACGGTGTACGCCTTGGTGCTGGCGACCGCGATCTCGGGCCCCGCGTAGGTGTAGAGCACCGCGTCGGATTCGCGCGCGACGGTCGAGCCGACGGTGTTGACGATCCCGAGCGTGAAAGCGCCCGCCGCTTTTGCAAGCCGGAGCGCGGCGATGGTGTCTGCGGTCTCGCCCGACTGCGAGATCAGGATCACGTGTTCGTCGGGCTCGATCACGGGGTTACGGTAACGGAATTCCGTGGCGATCTCGGCGGACGCGCGGACGCCCGCGACCCGTTCGAGAAC
>JAGCYR010000169.1 GCA_017960705.1 Clostridia bacterium
TGGCGGAGAGAGTGAGATTCGAACTCACGGAACGGTATTAGCGTTCACACGATTTCCAGTCGTGCGCCTTAGACCAGCTCAGCCATCTCTCCGTTTGCCTTGAAATTATAACACATTCCTCTGGTTTTGTCAATAATGTTTGCAAAAGAATTAAGATAAAGGCGCAAGATTAATACGATTCAAACGATCCTTAGCACTGGATCGTATTTTTGTTTGACAAATCAACGTTTTTTTGATAGAATATAGTAAAAGTTTCATAGGAGGATAAGAAATGAAAAACCGATACGTATGCTGTCTTTTCTTTTTTCTGATCCTCCTGCTCCTGTTCTCGTCCTGTTCGTTCCACACGGTCATCAGCGATATTCCCTTTACCGAACTCGGGATCCCCTCGGAGGGGACCTATCCGACCGGGATCCGCGCCCGAACGCCGTGGGATATGATCGTTTGGGACGGGGCTCTCTACGTCGGCGGGGGCGATTTTGACGCCAACAGCGGTCCGCTACCGATCTACCGCCTCGATCTTGAAACGAACGAGTGGAGTGCAAGCGACCTTCTCCCCGAAGAGGAGTTCAACCGATTCTGCGTGCTCGGCGACGAGTTGACGGTACCCGGGATCGACCCGAAGGAGGGTTGGGAACTCGGGAACTACTACGTTCTGAACGACGGCGTGTGGGAACAAAAACGCGTACTCCCGAACGGGGTGCATTGTTTCGATATAGTCGAATACGACGGTAGGATCTACGCGGGTCTCGGCGTGCCGGATACCGAATCCCCGATCATCGTCTCCGAGGACGGAGGCGAGACGTTCGTTTCCGTCGAAATGCAGAAGGACGGCGAAAGGGTCGATACGACCGGGCTGGATACCGTCCGCGTCTACGACCTGTTCATTCAGGGCGACCGTCTCTACGCCTCTTTCCTCTACGGGAACGGCTCGCCCTACGCCTACGAGCTCTACCGCTACGAGAACGGCGTTTTCGTCTTCGATAACGATTGGAACGGCAAGGTCAAGCGTCGGGCGATCTCCTACCGGATGATCTGCGAAAAAGCAGAGTATAACGACCGGCTCTATCTTGCGACCGGGAACCTCTACACGACGAGCGACCTTGACGAAATGACCGTCGTCACCTTTCCCTACTCCGCGGCGGTCTTTGATCTTGCCGTCGACGGCGGTCGGCTCTACGCGCTCTGCGCGAGAAGACAGGACGACGGGAACGTGCGGATCTCGGTCTGGCGGAAGAGCGGGACGGGGGTCGCAAACTTTATTCAGCTCTTCAACTTCGAATATCCCATCGCGCCCATCAGTTTCGCAGTAAGCAACGGCGTTTTCTATATCGGGATGTCCGACACTGCAAACGAGAACGAGCTGAACGGAATGATCCTCAAAATCATATACCGATAAAAAAGAGCGGATGCGTCCGCTCTTTTTTAATCTGTGATCGTCGGCTCAAACCATGAATCATAGCTGTGCAGGATCGCGAGATTCGACACGTATTCGTGATTACTTGCAAGAGAAACTGCGTTCATGGCGAAGGTCACGAGATCGTCAACGTCCGAGATCGCGTTCAGCACCCGATACAAAAGGATCGAAAGATCGTCGAACGCCCGATCCGCGCCGCCGTCCGGATAATCGGTGAGGAACGCCCGCAAGCTCTCGACCTCCCGCAGACGGGGTATCAGCGCGTCGGTCAGCGTCCCGGCGATCTCCCCGTGCAGATTGACCGTCATCTTTCCGTTCACGCCCCAAACGGCGCTTTGCGTCAGGGCGTCCCTGCACTCTTCAAGCACGGCGGATCCGATCGCTTGGAACAATTCAAAATCGAGAAGCCCCGTCACGTCAACGCCCGAAGTGATGAAGACCATCACCCGACCGAGCGACTCCTCGAGACCGCTTTCAACGAACGCCTCGCGGTCGGTGATGACCTCACCGTCCGACGTTTTTGTAAAGGCGTTGATGAATCTTTCAAGGAAAGTCGCCGTTTTGGTCTTGGTCTCAATATCGGTCAGTTCCTTCGTGAACAAATTGATCCCCTTAAAAGTGATCGCGTGCGGCATATACCGTTCGACCGCCGGAACGTCACCGAGCATCCAAACGAGATGTTTGCGAACGAGCGTTAGCCGCTTTTCTCCCATCGTCACCAGCCGCTTGTTGTCGCTGACGGGGTCGCCGTCTTCGTCTCTTACGGGATCCTCCGTATTCGCGTTCCCGCTGAAGAGATAATGATCGAGCCCGTAGCGCTTGAACCCCATGCTTGCGGGCGCAAGATACGGGACTATATCGGCGGGGTTGACGACGTTGTGAATGACGGTATAGTCGCGCCCCGTTATCTGAGCGTCCTTAACGCCGCCCATCTGTCCGTCGACCGTGTAGGCGTAGACGTCGTTGCCTGACGGCTGATACAGATCGACCAGCCGCTTCGCCGCCAGATTGGCGATCCCGCCGCCGCGGGAATATCCCTGCACCCAGAAGGCGGCTTTTCCCCGTTCGATCGCGGCAAGAAGCTCGTCTTTATCTTTTAGATAATCCTGCAGATAGTTTTCGACGATCTTGTCCGACGCCGCGGCGATCCCGGCAGATTCGCCCTCCGTCCCCAGCAGGAAGTTGGACGCCCACTCGGCATAATAACTACCGCTGCGAAGAACGATCGCGATGACCTTTTCGGTTCCCCGTCCGCTTTCGACCGATCTCTCCGCGATCACGCAGGCGACCGAATCTACCGTCGGCTTGACCTTATAGGAGTCGCTGACGTAAATATTCTCAAATCCGATCTGTTCCAGCATGGAGACCGTCTCGGCGTAGCAAACCGAGTAATCGCCCCTCAACGGCTCCTTGGTCGCCGAGTGAGAGAGCGACGTCGACGTCGTCGCCATATGCGTCTGATACTCCTTGGGATCGACCTCGAAGAATCCGTCAGAGTACTTGAACGGAAAAACCGTCCCGCCGACCTCGTAGGTCCCCGCGAGGATTTCGTGCCCCTTATAAACCACGGGGATCTCGTAGAGCACCTCTTCGGTCGTCGCGGCGGTCTCGGGCGCGGTCACGACATAGGTCGTCGCGTCGGACGCATCCTCCTTGCCGCAGGAAGTCAGCCCGACGAA
>JAGCYR010000017.1 GCA_017960705.1 Clostridia bacterium
CCCGCCCTCCGCGAGATCTATTCGGGCAAATGGGAGGGCGTGCATTTTGACGATATCGCCCGGCTCTATCCCGAATGTTTCCGCGTCTGGCGCGAGGATCCCGTGAACAGCCGCCCGGGAGAGGGGGAAAGCATGCGCGAGCTCTACGAACGGATCGGCGGCGCCCTCGACCGGATCGTCGATACCTACCGCGGGAAGACCGTGCTCGCCGTCACCCACGCCACCCCGATCCGCTGCCTGCACTGCCGCGCCGCCTTCGGCACGGTCGAGCGGATGAACGACACCGACTGGTTCCCGAACGCCTCGTTCACCGTTCTGGAGGAGGAAAACGGCGTGCTGACCGAGACCCTCGGCGGCTTTGCCGGGCATCTTACGGGCGAGCTTCTCTTTGAAGAATAAAAACCGGACCCCCGCGGCGGGGGTCCTTTGCGTTCCCCGGTTATTGACAAACGCCCCGGCGAGTGGTATACTTATAAGAGCGGGCAAAGGCGCGCCCGCCCGAAAAAACGAGACGAAAAAGGCACAACGCCGGGAGATGATTATGGCGATCCCGAAGATCGAAGAACTGCTGGATCTGACGCATACGCTCGCCGCCCCTCTGTTCGTGGGCAAGCGCTATCCGTGGGAGATCCTGCCGCTTTTGAAAGACTTTATCCGAGAGCTCGGCGCGACCCTCCCGCGGGAGGAATACGACGAGATCGCCCCCGAAGTCTGGGCGCACAAGACGGCGAAGATCGCCCCGACCGCCCTGATCGCGGGACCGACCGTGATCGGCGCTTCGACCGAGGTGCGGCATTGCGCCTTTATCCGCGGGTCGGCGCTGGTCGGTGAGAACTGCGTCGTAGGCAACTCGACCGAAGTGAAGAACGCGGTGATCTTCGATAACGTGCAGGTCCCCCACTACAACTACGTAGGAGACTCGATCCTCGGTTTCCGTTCGCATATGGGCGCGGGCGTCGTCGCCTCCAATTTTCGGAGCGACAAGGGCAACGTCGGCGTGCGCGACGGGAACGAGAAGATCGAGACCGGGATGCGCAAGCTCGGCGCGATCCTCGGCGACGGGGTCGACGTCGGCTGCAACAGCGTACTCTGCCCCGGGTCGGTCGTCGGGCGCGATACCATCGTCTATCCGCTCTCCCGCGTTCGCGGATCCATCCCCGAAAAGTCCATTCTGAAAGGGGACGGCTCGATCGTTCCCCGAAAAATCTGATTTTCATTTAGGAGAAACGTTATGTGCGGCATTATCGGCTATACCGGCCCCAAAAAAGCGGACGCGGTCATTCTCGGCGGTCTTCACGCGCTTGAATACCGGGGATACGACTCCTCCGGGATCGCGTTCTTCGAGAAGGGAGGCGCTCTCCGCTCGGTCAAATCGGCGGGCAAGATCGCTTGCCTCGAGAACAAGCTGGCAAACGAGGAGAACGTCAACACCCGCTGCGGGATCGGACACACCCGCTGGGCGACGCACGGCGCGCCGACCGACGTCAATTCGCACCCGCACGGGAACGAGCGGCTGATGCTGGTCCACAACGGGATCATCGAGAACTGCCGCGAACTGAAGCTCGAGCTTGAAAAGCAGGGCTACGCCTTCAAGTCGGATACCGACACCGAGGCTGCGGCGCTCCTGATCGACTCCTGCACCCGCGAGGGCGACCGTCTTGCGGGCATCCTCAAAGCGATCAAGAAGATCCGCGGCTCGTATGCGTTCGGGATCCTGTTCGCCGACAAGCCCGGCGAGATCTGGGCGGCGCGGCAGGATAGCCCGCTGATCGTGGGGCTCGGGGAGAACGAGAATCTGATCGCCTCCGACGTGACGGCGATCCTCGCCTATACCCGCCGCTATCTCGCGCTCGAAAACGGCGACGTCGCAAAGATCACCCGCGACACCGTCACGGTCTACGATTCCGATGGCAAAGAGGTCAAGCGCGAGCCGCAGACCGCTCTTTGGGATCTTACCGCCGCGATGAGAGGCGGGCACGCCCACTTCATGCACAAGGAGATCTACGAGGAACCCGACGCCGTTCGGAAGACCCTGCTTCCCCGTATCACGGACGGGATCCCCGATTTCACCCCCGAAGGTCTTATGCCCGAACGGATCAAAGCGGTGCGTTCGGTTCGTATCGTCGCCTGCGGTACCGCCTACCACGCGGGTCTTACCGGCGCCGCCGTTCTCGAACGGGTCGCGGGCGTCCGCGCGTCCGCCGAGATCGCGTCGGAGTTCCGTTACCGCAATCCGGTGATCGAGCCCGACGAACTCGTCATCCTGATCTCGCAGTCGGGCGAGACCGCCGACACCATCGCCGCGCTCCGCCTCGCGAAAGCGGCGGGAGCCTTCACGCTCGGGATCGTCAACACCGTCGGCTCGACCGTCGCGCGGGAGTCCGACGCGGTGCTCTACACCTACGCGGGACCCGAGATCGCGGTCGCCAGCACCAAGGCGTACACCGTGCAGACCGCCCTGATGACCCTGTTCGGGGTCTGGACGGGAATGGTCCGCGGGACCGTCGCGGAGGAGGTCGTGAAAAAGTACGTTTCCG
>JAGCYR010000170.1 GCA_017960705.1 Clostridia bacterium
GACTTGTCAAATAAAGAAAATCGCGCCTTTAAGCCCATCGCTCAAAGACGCCATTGCCTTTAACAAGACGCATTATACACCCGGCGGCGCCGTTTGTCAATCCCTTTTCCGCAAATTTTTCAAAAAATCGAAAATCGGCAAAAAGAGCGCCTCGGCTCTTGACAAGCGCGCGCTCGTGTGCTATAATTGCAAAAAAATGAGCAAAGGCGTTCATTTTTGCGGAAGTTATCTTCGCGCAAAAACGGGCGCCTTTCCTTTTTTCATTTTCGGAAAGGAAACGCAAAATGGAACGGGAAGGCAGTATCAGGATCCCCTCGGGCTGCGCCATCGCGGCGGTGATCTCGCGGGAAGGAAAACGAATGACGGGAGAGACGAGTGTCCGGGCAATGAAGCCGATGCACGACCGCTCGAACGGTCTTGGCGGCGGGTTTGCCGGTTACGGGATCTATCCCGAATACCGGGATCTCTACGCCCTGCATCTGTTCTTCGACTGCAGGGACACCCGGAAGGCGTGCGAAGCGCTGTTGAAGGAAGGGTTCGAGGTGGTAAAGGACGAGATCATCCCGACGCGGAAGATCCCCGAGATCACCGACGAGCCGATCATCTGGCGCTATTTCGTCACGCCGCTCAAATCGGTGCTTGCCGATCTGCAGCTCGACGAAAAGGAGTTCGTCGCGCGGACGGTGATGAAGATCAACACCGAGCTTTCGGGCGCGTACGTCTTTTCAAGCGGAAAGAACATGGGGACCTTCAAGGCGGTCGGCTTTCCCGAGGACGTCGGCGTGTTCTACCGGCTCGAGGAATACGAGGGCTACTCCTGGACGGCGCACGGCAGATACCCGACCAACACCCCCGGCTGGTGGGGCGGCGCGCATCCCTTCGCCCTGCTCGACTACTCGATCGTCCACAACGGCGAGATCTCGTCCTACGACGCCAACCGTCGGTTTATCGAGATGTTCGGTTATAAATGTACCTTACAGACCGATACCGAGGTCATCACCTATATACGGGATTATTTAACGCGCGTGCAGGGGCTGACGCTCGAAGAGGCGGCGAACGTGATCGCGGCGCCCTTCTGGAGCACGATCGAAAAGAAGACGGACGAATACGAAAAGAAGAAACTGCACTATCTCCGCACTGTGTTCCCGAGTCTGCTGGTGACGGGTCCGTTCTCGATCGTCCTCGGGTTCAACGGCGGGCTGATGGCGCTGAACGACCGGCTGAAGCTGCGGTCGATGGTGGTCGGCGAGAAGGACGACCGCGTGTATATCGCGAGCGAAGAGGCGGCGATCCGGGCGATGGATCCCAAAGCGGAAAAGATCTGGTCGCCCTCGGGCGGCGAACCGGTCGTCGTGAAAGTCAAGGAAGGAGCGTTCTAATATGGGAGTCGAGTTCATCTATCCCGAGTTTGAAGTGATCCGCGACAAGGATCGCTGCATCGCCTGCCGCGTGTGCGAGCGGCAGTGCGCGAACGAGGTGCACAAGTTCAGTACCGAGCGCGGCTGTATGGTCTCGGACGAAAGCAACTGCGTCAACTGCCAGCGGTGCGTGGCTCTCTGCCCGACGAGAGCGCTGAAGATCGTGAAGAGCGACTGCACCCTGCGCGAGAACGCCAACTGGAAAAACGATACCGTCCGCGAGGTCTACAAACAGGCGAACAGCGGCGGCGTGCTGCTGTCCTCGATGGGCAACCCCGCTCCCCTGCCGGTCTACTGGGACAAGATCCTGATCAACGCGTCGCAGGTGACCAACCCGCCGATCGACCCGCTCCGCGAGCCGATGGAGACCCGCGTCTTCCTCGGCAAGAAGCCGGATAAGATCGGACGGACGAAGGACGGGAAACTCGACTGCGCGCTCCCGCCGCAGATCGAGCTGGCGATGCCGGTGATGTTCTCCGCGATGAGCTACGGCTCGATCAGCTACAACGCCCACGCCTCGCTCGCCCGCGCCGCGACCGAGCTCGGCATCCTCTACAACACCGGCGAGGGCGGTCTTCACGAAGACTTTTACCGGTACGGCGCGAACACCGTCGTTCAGGTCGCGTCGGGGCGTTTCGGCGTACACGAGGATTACCTGAACGCCGGCGCCGCGATCGAGATCAAGATGGGACAGGGCGCGAAGCCGGGCATCGGCGGACACCTGCCGGGCGCGAAGATCGTCGGAGACGTGTCGCGGACGCGGATGATCCCGGAGGGCTCGGACGCCATCTCGCCCGCGCCGCACCACGATATTTACTCGATCGAGGACCTCCGTCAGCTGGTCTACTCGCTCAAAGAAGCGACGCAGTACGAAAAACCCGTGATCGTCAAGGTCGCCGCCGTCCACAACATCGCCGCCATCGCCAGCGGGATCGCCCGCAGCGGCGCGGACGTCATCGCGATCGACGGTTTTCGCGGCGGTACCGGCGCGGCGCCGACACGGATCCGCGACAACGTCGGCATCCCGATCGAACTGGCGCTCGCCGCGGTGGATCAGCGGCTGCGCGACGAGGGGATCCGCAACAACGTATCTCTTGTCGCCGGGGGCTCGATCCGCAGCGCCGCCGACGTGGTGAAAGCCGTCGCGCTCGGCGCGGACGCCTGCTATATCGCGACCGCCGCCCTGCTGGCGCTCGGCTGCCACCTCTGCCGCACCTGCCAGAGCGGAAAATGCAACTGGGGCATCGCGACCCAGCGCCCCGACCTCGTCAAGCGGCTGAATCCCGATATCGGCTCGGAGCGCCTCGTCAACCTGATGACCGCGTGGCGGCACGAGATCATGGAGATCATGGGCGGCATGGGCATCAACTCGATCGAGGCGCTGCGCGGCAACCGGCTGATGCTCCGGGGCGTCGGGCTGAACGAAAAGGAACTGCAGATCCTCGGGATCGCGCACGCAGGAGAATGATTGAAAGACAGATCTTTCAATTTTCGAGTTTGCGCTTTTTGCGCCGGACGGTATGGCGCATAATCCCCTTTGGGGACCGACGCAAACGTCGGATATAGTAGAAAGGAGAACTCTTACCGATAATGAAAAGAGTTTACGTCAACGAAGAATGGTGCCTCGGCTGCCATCTCTGCGAATACAACTGCGCGTTCGCCAATTCGGGCTTAAAGGATATGGCGTTCGCATTGAAAGACAAAAAGATCTTCCCGCGCATCCACGTCGAGGGGGACGACAAGATCACCTTCGCCGTCTCCTGCCGCCACTGTACCGATCCGCTCTGCGTCAGGAGCTGCATCGCGGGGGCGATCTCAAAAAAGGACGGCGTGGTGAAGATCGACCGCACCAAATGCGTCGGATGCCTCACCTGCGTTCTGGTCTGCCCCTACGGCGCGCTGGCTCCGGGGGAGAACGGAACCATGCAGAAGTGCGAGCTCTGCCTTGAAAACGCCTGCGGCGCTCCCGCCTGCGTGACGGGATGCCCGAACAAAGCCATCGTGTACGAAGAAAGGGGCGACGGAGAATGAAACGCTACGTGATCGTCGGAAACGGCACCGCCGCCGTCGGCTGCATCGAGGGGATCCGCGCGTGCGATCGTGACGGCGCGATCACCGTGATCTCGGAGGAAAAACGTCCGGTCTACGGGCGCCCTCTGATCTCCTATTATCTCGAGGGCAAGACCGACCTCGAAAAAATGAACTACCGCCCCGCCGACTTCTACGAAAAAAACGGCTGTCGTCTGATCTACGGTCGCGCCGCTACGGTCGACCCGGAAAAGAAAACGGTTGCGCTCGACGGGGGCGGATCCCTTCCCTACGACGCGCTCTGCGTTGCGACGGGATCGCGCCCGTTCGTTCCCCCGTTTGAAGGGCTGGACGCGGTCGAAAAGAAGTTCAGCTTTATGACCCTCGACGACGCCTTGGCGCTTGAAAAAGAGCTGGACAAAGACGCGCGGGTGCTGATCGTCGGCGCGGGGCCGATCGGACTGAAATGCGCCGAAGGGATCAAGGAGCGCGTCGGGCGTATCACGGTCTGCGACCTTGCCGACCGGGTGCTGTCGAGTATCCTTGATACCGATTGCGCCGGTTTCGTACAGAAGCACCTCGAAGCGAACGGGATCGACTTCCTGCTCGGCGATACGGCGGTAAAGTTCGATCGCAACACGGCGACGATGAAAAGCGGGAAGACCGTGGAGTTCGACCTTCTGGTGCTCGCGGTCGGCGTCCGGGCGAATACCGACCTCGTGAAAGCGGCGGGCGGGACCGTCAACCGCGGGATCGTGGTGGACGAAAAGATGCAGGCGAGCGTACCCGGGATCTATTCCGCCGGGGACTGCGCCGAGGGGTACGACGCCTCGATCGGGGCGAACCGCGTGATCGCGATCCTGCCGAACGCGTATCTGCAGGGACACGCCGCCGGGGTCAATATGGCGGGCGGCGACGTTCGGTACGGCAACGCGATCCCGATGAACTCGATCGGCTTCTTCGGGCTGCACATCATGACAGCCGGCGCCTACGACGGGGAGATGAGCGAGGAAAAGACCGAAGAGGGGATCAAACGCTTCTTTACAAAGGACGGACTGCTCCGCGGCTACATCCTGATCGGAGAGACCGAACGCGCGGGGATCTACACGTCCCTGATCCGCGAAAAGACGCCTCTTGACACCGTCGATTTCGATCTGACGAAAAAAGTTGCTTCCAATCTGATCTTTTCACGCGAAAACCGTAGAAAAAAGTTCGGGGGTGTGGTATAATATGAAAATAAACGCAACTGATCTCGGATTCCGCGCCTTGAACGACGCGATCCGAAACGGCGGAAAGACCGTTTCGCTCACCGGCTGCCTCGGGCAGAGATTCCTCTGCGCCGGGATGTCGGACGTTTCGGTGAAAATCGAGGGCGTACCGGGCAACGCGCTGGGCGCCTACCTGAACGGGGCGAAGATCGAGGTCGACGGCAACGCGCAGGACGCGGTCGGCGACACGATGAACGCGGGCGAGATCGTCATCCGCGGCAACGTCGGGGACGCCGCGGGCTACGCGATGCGGGGCGGTCGGATCTACGTCAAGGGCGACGCCGGCTACCGCGCGGGGATCCACATGAAGGCGTACGAGGAAAAGGTCCCCGTGATCGTCATCGGAGGCTGCGCCGGGAGCTTTCTCGGCGAGTACCAGGCGGGCGGCGTGATCGTCGTGCTCGGTCTTTCGGAGTCGGGGCGGCGGATCGTCGGCAACTTCCCCTGTACCGGTATGCACGGGGGGAAAATGATCCTGCGCTCGGACTGCACGGGGATCGAGTTCCCGGGTCAGGTGACCGCGCGGAAAGCGACGGCGGAGGACCTAAACGAGATCAAAGGATACGTGTCGGAATACTGCGCCCGCTTCGGTCTTGACGAGAATCGGGTGATGGACGCGACGTTTACCGTCGTCACCCCCGACAGCAGCAACCCGTACAAGCGACTTTACGTAGCGAACTGATATGAGATACAACAGGGAGGGCAAAATGAACTACTCAAAAGAAGAGGTCATGCAATACGTGGCGGAGGAGGACGTCAAGTTCATCCGCCTCGCTTTCTGCGACGTCTTCGGAAAGCAGAAGAACATCTCGATCATGCCGGAGGAGCTTCCCCGCGCCTTTGAATACGGCATCGCCTTCGACGCGTCTGCGATCGCGGGGTTCGGAGACGAGGCGCACTCGGATCTCTTTCTGCATCCCGATCCCGCCACCCTGACCTGGCTCCCGTGGCGGCCCGAACACGGCAAGGTGGTGCGGATGTTCTGCTCGATCTCCTACCCCGACGGGACCCCGTTTGCCTGCGACACCCGGACGCTGTTAAAGAACGCGGTCGAGGAAGCGAAGGCGGCGGGCTGCACCTTCTATTTCGGGGCGGAGCAGGAGTTCTACCTCTTCGAGCTCGACGAGAAAATCGACCCGACCAAGATCCCCTACGACCGGGCGGGCTATATGGATATCGCCCCGGAGGACAAGGGGGAGAACGTGCGGCGCGAGATCTGCCTGACGCTCGAGCAGATGGGCATCCGTCCCGAGAGCTCCCACCACGAGGAGGGACCCGGGCAGAACGAGATCGATTTCCGCTACACCGACGCGCTCTCCGCCGCCGACAACGTGATGACCTTCCAGACCGTGGTGCGGACGGTCGCGCGCCGCAACGGTCTTTTTGCCGATTTCTCCCCCAAACCCCTCGAAGGGTTCGCGGGGAACGGCTTCCACATCAATATCTCGGTGCGCCCCGACGACGGGAAAAAGCAGGAGAATATGATCGCCGGGATCCTTGACAAGATCATCCCGATGACGGTCTTCCTCAACCCGACCGAGGGCTCCTACGCGCGGCTCGGACAGATGAAAGCGCCGCGCTACGTGTCGTGGTCGCGCGAGAACCGCTCGCAGCTGGTGCGGATCCCCGCGGCGGAAAAGGAATACCGCCGCGCCGAGCTCCGCTCGCCCGATCCGTCGGCGAACCCCTATATCGCGTTCGCCCTTCTGATCCGGGCGTCGCTTTACGGCATCAAAAACGGGATCGTTCTCCCCGCGCCGGTCGACCTGAACCTCTATCACGCCGACGAGAAAGCAGCGGCTTCCCTTGCCCGTCTGCCCGATTCCCCGGCGAAAGCCAAAGCCGCGGCGAAAGGCGACACGTGGATCAAGGAATGCCTGCCCGCCGAGATCACGGCGCTCTACTGCAAGGATTGACCTGACCCGACAAGCGTCGGAAATCATAGCGAAAGGAGGGACGGAACTTGGATCTGAACGAACGCTCGTACAGCGTCCTCGTCGTCTCGACGTCCGAAAAGTTCAACGCCGCGCTGTCGGACTATTTCTCCGTCCCTACCTTCACGCCGGTACAGACGGTGTCGGGCGTCAGCGTCGCGAAGCGCGCCCTCTCGGAAAGAGACTTCGACTTCGTCGTGGTGAACTCCCCCGTCGGCGACGACGTGGGCATCCGCTTCTCGATCGACGCCGCCGCGTCGACCGACTCGGTCATCCTGTTTTTAGCCAAAACCGAACAGTACGACCTCGCCTACGAAAAGCTCGCGGAACACGGCGTGTTTCTTCTGCAAAAACCCTTCCCCCGCCAGATCTTCTCGATCGCGCTCGATTGGCTGATCAGCGCCCGCGAGGGGCTCCGCAAGAACCAGAAAAAGACCCTCTCGATCGAGGAGAAGATGAACGAGATCCGTCTGGTCAACCGCGCGAAATGGCTTCTGATCAGCGAGCTGAAGATGACCGAGCCCAACGCCCACCGCTACATAGAAAAGCAGGCGATGGACCGCTGCATCTCCCGCCGCCAAGTGGCGGAGGAGATCATCAGAACCTACGGTTGACGTGTTGTTTCGTCGTCCGATTTCTTGACCGAAAAACTATTTACATAAGTGCCACCAACAAGAGCGGCGTCCGCAAGGGCGCCGCTCTTGTTGGTGGGCTCGGCGAATTTCGGGCCACCCGAGTTTTCGTTGCGGAGCGGCGGAAACTCCGGGGCTCTCGCCGTCCGATACGGTTCCCCTTCCCTCTCC
This sequence comes from Clostridia bacterium, assembly GCA_017960705.1. Classification (GTDB taxonomy): domain Bacteria; phylum Bacillota; class Clostridia; order Oscillospirales; family CAG-272; genus UBA1740. The sequence goes on from JAGCYR010000170.1 coordinate 7,452, forward strand.
GTCGGGCGAGAGCCGGTGGTAGCGCCGGAGGCGCGTCCGAATCCATCTTGGCATAGATCATATTTCGGTCCGGAATTCGGCATATACATTCACCTGGAACGAGACGCTTGAATAATAGTGTTACCGTTCTGGACAACTTTGGGGATGGTTGTTTTTTCAACAAGAAAAACTCTTTGCGAAACATTCTTTCCGAAACCGGGTTTGAGACTCGTGAGATTAACCATTTTGAGCGAGTCCGCAATGAAAAACCGATTTCTTGGATAGAAGCTCTCTGCGTAAAAGCATAATTAGTTCGCTTTTTTGTTTCTTAATCGAACAATCATCCGTTCTCTTACCTTCCTCTCTATATACCAAACGCCGCGGACCTTTTCGGGTCCGCGGCGTTACGTTTATTCGGTTTTCGGGTCGCGTCAGTTCCCTTCGGTTTCGACCTTCGGGAGCGTGTACCACTTCTTCATCACGTTGTCGAGCTTGGTCTGCTTCATCGCGACGTTCGACTCGTACAGGTTCGCTATGAATTCGGAGCCGACGGTGAACTTATTTTCCCGCATCTTGCTGTGCCAGCGCGGGTCCGTATTCAGCCCCTCGACGTTGTAGTCGCGTCCCCAATAGATGCTGTCGTAGATCAGGGTGAACATACGGTCGGTCCCCTGGTCGTAGGTCGTGACCTTGTACTTCATCACGACCTCCTGGAACTGCGCGCGGATCGCGCCGGAGTTCTCGGTGCAGTACTGCAGGTACGCCGACAGCGTCTTTCCCTTGCGGGGATTGATATTGACGTTGATCGCCCCGACGTCGCCGCTGTTGTAGATGATCGTGTTATACGAATCGGTCGAATTCACCTTCGGGTTCGGGACCACCGAGAAAACGTCGGTCAGCTGCTGGATGGATGCGGATTCGAGCGCCGCAAGCAGGATCGAACCGATAAAGAGGACCTCGCCGGCGGCGAACTTGGTGTAGTGGTACGCGAGCCCCGGGTTCTCCGGCGTGTTGCCGGGACGATCCTTGGCGGTCGTGAACGAACCCTTCCCGTCGAAAACGCCCTTCACCGCGTCGAAGATCAGGTTGAGCACCGTCGGGTCGTCGGCGTACTTGATCCAGTTCTTGTCGTGATACTCGGCGTATTTCTCGTCGGTCTCGTCCTCGATTTTGTATTCCACGGTCACGGGAAGCCCGCAGGTGTAGACGAACGCGGCGGCGGCGTCCCCGCCATAGGTATCGGTCAGGATGCCGAGCTGATCGTAGATCGAATCCTGTTCGTTGCCGTCCTGATCGACCCAGATCGCCTCGCAGAGCTTGCCGAGGACGTCCCAGGTCCATCTTCCCTCGTCCACGAGGTCGAAGAAATAAGTCGTGAGTTCCTCGTCCTGTCCGAGCGTTTCCCCGTCGGGCACGATCGCGGGAGCGAGCTCTTCGGCGTTCGCGTCCATCAGCGACATATTGAACGCCAGAACGCTCATGGAACGGAAAACGTCGATAAAGTAGTCGCTGCCGAGGATATACGCGCGGTCGCCCGTGAACGAAAGGTTGTGCATCCACGCGTCGAGCCAACCTTCCGCCTTGAAATCAAAGAAAGAATTCGGGATCGACCACACGTCCTTGAACACCCCGTTCAGCATGGCGTGGCTGACGTCGTTCAGCATATTGACGAACAGGTCGGGCGCGTCGGCGGCTTTCCCCTGGACGACCGTCTCGATCTGAGGCTGCTGCTCTCCGAACTCGAAATCCCAGAACACGAAGTTGGTCTTGATCCCGAGCAGATCCGCCGCCGCCTTGTTGCGTTCGTAGACCATCCGTTCGATCAGGGGCGTCACGCCTTCTTCGACCGAATCGGGTCCCTTCAGGTAGATATCGTTTTTCGATCCCTTGACCGCCGTTTGCCGTTCGCTGCACTCGATCTTCAGCGTCCGATCCCTCTCCGCGATCATCAGGATCTTAGGCGCCAACTCCTCCCACTTGTCGGTGGTGACGGGGGCGGTCGTTTCATCCGCCGTATCGGACTCCGCCGCCTCCGGTCCGTTGATCCCGGGCGCGGTCGTTTCGGCGGGTTTTTCGTCCTTCTCGCAGGAAGAGAGAGCAAAAACCGAGAAGATAAAACACAGGGTCAGGAGCAGGGATACGATTCTTTTGAGCATTGTGTGTTCCCCCTATGAAATACGCCTCCGGCGTTCGGTCTTCGGTTATTCGGTCATTCCGCCTTCGGCTCGACTCTCGGCAGCGTGTACCACTTCTTCATGATCCTGTCGAGCGCGCTCTGCTTCGACGAAATGCAGGACGCGTACTGCGTCGCGATATAGTCGGAGCCCGCCTGAAAGTGCTGTTTTCTCATATAGCCGTGCCACCGGTTGTTGCTGGAGCCCGCCACGTCGTCGACCGTCTTGTCGCGCCCGTACAGGATGCTCTTGTAGATGATGTTGAGCATACGGTCGGTGCCCTGATTGTAGGTCGTGACCTTGTACTTCATCACGATCTGCAGGAACTGCTCGCGGATCGCGGGCGAGTTCTCGGTGCAGTACTGCAGGTACGCGGTCAGGGCTCTCGCTCTCCGGGGATTGGCGTTGACGTTGATCGCCCCGACGTCGCCGGTGCTGTAAACGATCGAGTTATAGGGCTTCGAGGCGTCGATCTTCGGACAGGGGACGACCGAATAGAGGTCGATCATCTGCTGGAAGACCTCGTCCTCAAGCGCGCCGAGCAGCTGCGCCCCCGCGAAGAGCAGTTCGCCCGCGGCGAACTTGGTCTGGTGATACGCGATGCCGGGTTCCTCCGGCGA
>JAGCYR010000171.1 GCA_017960705.1 Clostridia bacterium
CGAATACGCTGGTGTGGCTCAATGGCAGAGCAGCTGATTTGTAATCAGCAGGTTGTTGGTTCGACTCCGATCACCAGCTCCAACAAAAAACACTTGCTCGCGCAAGTGTTTTTTGTTGTAATGAAGTCGCTTCGCTAATGAAGAAGCCCTCAAGCGGGCTGATGGGAAAGATTTTTAGAACGCGAAGTCGCCGTTGACGAACACGGGGATCTCTTTGCCGTCGCGGGTGACGCCCGTGATGGAGAGATCGGAGGTACCGACCATAAAGTCGACGTGGGTGTTGCTCTCGGCGTTGATCCCGCGGGCGAGCAGTTCCTCTTTCGACAGTTCCGCGCCGCCCTCGACGCAGGTGGGGTACGCCTCGCCGAACGCGAAGTGGCAGGAAGCGTTCTCGTCGAAGAGCGTATCGTAGAAGAGGATGCCGCTCTCGGAGATCGGGGAGTGGTACGGGACCAGCGCGACCTCGCCGAGATAATGCGCCCCCTCGTCGATATCGATCTCGGCGCGGAGGTACTCCTCGCCCCGCTCGGCTTTGGCTTCGACGATGCGCCCGTCCTTCAGCGTCAGGCGGATACCCTCCACCAGATTGCCGTTCAGGACCAGGGGTTTCGAGGAACAGACCACCCCGTTCACCCCGTCCCGCTTGGGCGCGGAGAAGACCTCCTCGGTCGGCATATTGGCGATGAAGTCGACGCCGCGCCCGTCCTTCTCGGATCCGCCGGCGAACAGGTACCCCTCCGGCAGCTCGACGGTCAGGCGGGTGCCGAGCACATTCTCGTAGCGCAGGGCGGCGAACTTGTAATCGTTCAGTTTCTTCGCCTGATCGGTCAGGCGACTGCAGTGGGCGGTCCATTCCCCGACGGCGTCGCCACCATCTTTGATGCGGACGGAGCGGAAGATCGCCTCCCAAAGCAGTTTGACCGCCTCTTCCCCGCTTTTTCCGGGAAAGACCTTTTTCGCCCACGCTTCGCACGGGATCGCGACGATCGACCACGGGATCCGGCTCGCCATCAGGCGGGCGTAAAACTTCTCGTTCGCCTTTCCGTAGGCAACCGAAAAGCGGCGGATGCGGTCGGGATCGACCCCCTCGAACGCGGCGGGATCACTTGACGAGACCGAAAGAAACGCCGCCCCCTCCGCCGACAGCAGATCGAACATCTGTACCTGCCAGGGGTACGCCTCGTCGAACACGTCGTTTTCGGCGTGAAGGTACCGCTCCCGCGCGATCTTCTCGTCCGACCAGTGAACGATCACGTCGCGGGCTCCCGCGGCGTAGGCTTCCTCCGTGACGAGCCGCACGAAATACGCGGAATCCACGCCCGCGCGTACCACGAGCTTCTGTCCCTTCTGTAAATTGACGCCCATCCGGACGGCGAGCCGCGCGTATTCGCGGAGCAGTTCTTCTTTCATTTTTCCTTTCCTCCCGTGGCTTCTTTCCTTATTTATTATAACCCGCGCCCGAAAGAAATGCAATCTTTTTTGCGCCATAACTGGACAAAATCCGAAATATCTGTTATACTGATGATAGGCAATTAAGGGGGTAACCGTATGAACGGGTTTTGCGATCTGCATTGTCACATACTCTACGGCGTGGACGACGGCGCGCAGACGATAGACGACGCGCGCGCGCTGATCGACGGCGCCTACTCGTCCGGCACGCGGACCGTCTGCTTTACCCCGCACTACAACCCTCTCCGCGAACTGGAGTCCGCGGGAGCGGAGGAGACCTTCCGCTCCTTCTCCGCCGAAATGAAGGCGAAATACCCCGACCTCACGCTCTGTCTCGGCGCGGAGATCCTCTACCATCAGCGGATCGCCGATTCGATCAGCCGCGGCGCCTGCCGGACTCTGAACGGAACGCGCTTCGTTCTGATCGAATTTCTGCCCGACGACGACGGCGACTATATCGTCCAGTCGGTCGAATCGGTCGCGGCGCGGGGCTATACGCCGATCCTCGCCCACGCCGAACGCGACCACGACTTCCTTTCCCGTCCCGGATACGCCCTCTCGCTTGCGGAACAGGAGATCCCCATCCAGCTGAACGTCCGCTCGGTCATCGGCGGAAACGGGAAAAAAGTCAAGAAGTTCTGCCACCTCCTTCTGAAAGAAGGCGCCGCCGCCGTGATCGCATCCGACGCGCACGACCCCGAATACGCCGACGCGCGGCTGGGGGAAGGGTTCCGCTACGTTTCGTCGAAATTCGGTTCCGAATACGCGCGCTCTCTCTTCTGCGCCACCCCGCGCACGTTTCTGGGTCTTGAACCGAAGGGATAACGTTCTTCTCGGCTTTTTATCAAAACCCCTATCCTTTTTTAATAATCAAACTCCCCCGATCGTTCGATCGGGGGAGTTTTTTGGGGTTCGGTTATCTTGCGGTTGACCACCTGTCGTCTCTTGCCGCCTGATCGATATCGATGACGGGCCGTTTCCGTTTCTTCACGACGGGAGACGCGAAGTCGTAGAGCCGGGGTTTGGATTTGGTGAAGATCCGGGCGAAGAATCCCTTCTGGGACTTGTTGAACGCCTTGATCTTCCGGCGGAGGTACTTCTCCTCGGCTTTCTTCTTCTCGGAGTAGATGCCGCCCCAGATCAAACTGCGGATGAAGAACTTCTCTTCGGTCTCCTCGCGGATGAAGTCGGCGACCGCGGCGAACTCGGCGTCGATCTCGGTCTCGACCTTGCTCTCGGAATCAAGATCGTACGGGATCTTGTTCTTGACCGAGAAGACGACCCTGCCGGAACGGATCAGCGCGGTGCAGAGGAAGCCGTCGGTACGGAACTTCAGGATGACGTTGCCCTTTCTCTGCGCCTCCTTGGTCTTGAGCGCGGAGAGGAGGAAGTATTCGGGGGTCTTCGGCTCGTCGGTGACGAAGCCCGCGTCGGAGAGGAGGTCGAACATCGTATCGGCGTACGCCGCGTCGAACGCGGAGATAAGCCCCTCCGCCGTTCCCTCTTTTTCGTTCACGGAAAGGACGGTCGCCATAGTCTTCGCCTCGGCAAGTCCCGCCTCGGCAAGAACGCCCGGGATCTCCTCGCGGATCGCGGAATCGGCGTCCTCCTTCGGCGCGTGGACCGTCGTGATCACGTTCACCGACGCCTTGTGGTCGATCACCAGAGCGAAGCGATCCTTCTTCTTGGTCACGGTCGAATCAAACAGCCGTTTGATCGCCTCGGCAAGTCCCGCGCGGTCGGTCACGACTCCGTCGCAGACGAAGTTCGAGATATCGACGCGGTTCATTCTCTTCTTGCGCCCGGTGACCTCGATCCGTCCGCCCGAGACCGCGATCAGCCGCTTGAAGCTGCCGAGCTGTTCGGTCTCTTCCTTGCCGGACACGCGGATCGGTTTGTCGCCGTCCGCGCCCTCGAAGTCGGAATGCACGCCTACGTAGATCCCGTCCGAGGGCGTGTACGCGCCGTGCGCGATCACGTCGTGCGCGGGCATCGCGTCGGGCAGATCGCTCCAGCCGGAGAAGGTCAGAGCGTGGCGTTCGGGTGCGGCGGCGGTGCCGATCTCGGAGTCACATACGAGTTTCCGGTCGGGGATCGCGATCCCGTCGGCGGAGAACGAAAGCAGGAATTCCTTCGGCGTCATGGCGCCGCTCACTTCGACGTCGTGGTCGGGCATCACGGAGGGCAGTCCGACCCAGCCGCTGAACTCGTATCCCTCGGGGACCGACGGCATCATCGACGGACTCGGCTTGACGGTCTCTCCCTCGCGGAACTTGTCGTCGCCGTATAGATCGCCGTCGAGAACGTAGGTAACGCGGTAGACTTTGCGCTCGAACCGCGCGACGTAGACCACGTCGTGATCGGGCATCTTCCCGGTGTAGCCCTCGAAGCCGGCGAATTCATAGCCCTTCGGCGCCTCGGGTTCGGGGGACAGCAGCGGCTCGCCTGCGCGGAGTTTGCCGGACAGCAGCACGTTCCCCTCCGAGAGGAAGGTGTACTTGCAGATATTGTCGCGGAAGACGGCGTCGACCGTAAAGTCGTAGTCGGGCATCTCGTCAGCAAAGTTCTTCCACTCGACGAAGATGTGTCCCTCGACGACGGGAGCCGACAGCGCCTTGATCTTCGCGCCGATCGGGTAGAGCTCCCTGTGATAGAAGGCGCCGTCGACGCGGTAGGTCATGAAGTGGAACGCGGGATCGTACTTACCGGTCACGAAAAGGTCGCGCGCCGGCATCCGCTCGGGCAGTCCGCGCCAGCCGGCGAAGACGTAGCCGTCCTTCTCGGGGACCAGCGGAGGCGTGATCCATGCTCCCGCGGCGATCCGTTTGGTCGCGACGGGCACGTTCTCGAGGATGTAGGTGACTTCAAAGTACTCGGTGGCGTATTTCGCCTCGACCGTCAGATCGCGCGACGGCATCACCTGAGGCAGACCGATCCACTCGATGAACTCGGCGCGATCGGGTCTGCTCCCATCGATCGGAACGATCACGTCGCCGGGGAGATACTGTTCGGAGGCAATTGCCTTTCCGTCCGATAGGTAAGTCAGGGTGAACTTCTCGGGGCGATAGGTGCCGGTGACCGTGAAATCGTAGTCGGGCATCACGCGGGAGTAATTCTCCCATCCCGAGAAGGTAAAGCCGTCGATCGCGGGCGGATTGATCTTCGGCACCACGTTGCCGACCGCGATGGTCTCGGTGCGGTAGACCTCTCCGTCAAGCAGGTAGGTAACGACGTGCGCCGTGACCGAGGACGTCGCCTCGAGGGTGATATCGGCGTCGGGCATAGTCTCGGGGATCTCGCCCCAGACGTACTGTTTTCTCGCGTCTTCGGGCAGATCCGGGCAGACGACCGCCTCGCCGAAGGCGAATTCGCGGGTCTCAAACGGCTCGCCGTCAAGGGTAAAGGTGACGGTGTGACGGTTCGCGACTCTCTCGCCCGTGACGTTGAAGCTGTACGAGGGCATCTCGTCGGCAAGGTTCCGCCAGCCGGTGAAGGAATATCCCTCTTTTTCGGGAACGGCGGGCGCGGAAATCGGATCGCCGAAGCGGATCTTCTTCTCCGCGAGCACCTCTCCGTCGAGGATGAAGGTCACGGTCTGAAGTCCCTTGGCGTAGTCGCCCCTGACCTCGGTATCCTCTCCCGGGAAGACCTCGGGAAGTCCGATCCAGCCGGCGAAATCCATGCCGTCCTTTTCGGGCGCCTCGGGGATCCCCTCGACGGGAGAACCGACGAAGCCGGAAATACTCGCGACGACCTTGCCGTCCACCGTGAAGGTGACCCTGGTCTTGCGGATCTCGGTACGTCCTTCGACCTTGAGATCGTGGGAGGGCATCGTGTCGGGGCATTCGTTCCAGCCGAGGAAGCGGCGCTCGGACGGGATCTCGGGCGCGGGTGCGACCACGGGATCGCCGAACGCGACCTTGGACTGCGCGACGGTCTCTCCGTCAAGGACGAAGCGCAGGGTGTAGCTCGTTTTGTGGGTGTAGTTGGCGAAAGTGAGCGATTCCGCCGGCATAACTTCGGGGACGACGCCCCAGCCGTCCGCCTCGTATCCCTCGGGAAGGTCGGGATCGGGGGGTAGCGGAATGGGATCTCCCGCGGCGATATCCTGTTCGAAAACGGGCTTGCCGTCGAGCAGGAAGGTCAGGCGGAAGCTGGATCCGATCAGGGTCGCGTCAAAGGTCGCTGCCTCCGCCGGCATCGTGGCGGGGAGATCGCCCCAGCCGGAGAACAGATACCCCTCGGGGATCTCGACCTCGGGCGGGATGACCGGAGAACCGTAGCTGACCTCGCGGGAATAGATCGGCTCCCCGTTCAGCTGGAAGGTGAGCGGGTAGGCGATCGGGGTGTAGCCGGAAGCGATGGTCAGATCGTGCGCGGGCATCGACGCGGGGACGTCGCCCCAGCCGTCGAAGGTGTAGCCCGCAAGTTCCGGCGCTTCGGGGACGGAGATCGGAGAATCATACTCGACCGATCCGTCGTAGAGCGTCTCGGCGCCCGCGATGATCGTGAGCCGGTAATCGTTGATGGTGAAGATACCGTCGAAGACCAGATCCTCCGCCGGCATAACGTCGGGGATCTTCCCCCATCCGGAGAAGGTGTAGCCGGTCTTTTCGGGCAGAGCGGGCGCGGGGATCGGATCGCCCGCCGCGACCTCGCACTCGGAGAGGACGTTCCCCTCCGCGCGGAAGGAAACGGTAAAGCTCGTCGTGACGTAGCGGCCCTCGATCCTGACGTCCTGTGCGGGCATAGTCGCCGGGATCTCGTCCCACTCGAACTTCGCGCCGTCGCGTTCGGGCATCTCGGGAACGATCAGAGCCGAACCGAAGGGAGCGGATCCCTCCGCGACGGTCTCGCCCTCGCAGACGAAGGTGTAGCTGAACGAACCCGTGCCGTAGCCGCCCTCCACCGTCAGGTCGGAGGCAGGCATGGTCGCGGGGATCTCGCTGCTCCACGCGAAGGTCTGTCCGGGTTTGGTCTCGGGGGTCGGCACCGTGATACTCGCGCCGAAGGGCAGGGTCTCGGACGAGATCTCCTCCCCGTCGACTTTGAAGACGAGGCGGTAGAGGTTCAGCGTATACGCGCCGTTCACCGTGAGGTCGCCCGCCGGCATAGTCTCGGCGGCGTTCTCCCACGCGAAGGAATATCCCTCTTTCGCTTCCTGTTCGGGCAGTTCGATCGCGGCGCCCTCCTCGAGGATCCTGCGCTGCACGATCTCGCCGTCGACGACGACGGTCAGGGTATAGGTCAGGATCTCGGGTTCGGCTGCCGCAGCGGCGGGTTCTTCCTCCGCGGGGACGGTCGAGCCGTGGACCGTGAAGTCGTGCATCGGGATGGTTTCGGGCGCGTCGGTCCAGCCGAGGAACTTTTTGCCCTCGAGATCGGTCGGGATCTCGGGCTCGAACTTGGATTCGTAGGGGAGATAAGACGTGCGCCACGCCTCGCCGTCGATCTCGTAGTCCACCCGGAAACGGGCGGGATACATACTGGTGATCGCGGTGATGTCGTGATCGGGCATCGTGTCGGGCAGGTTGCGCCAGCCGCTGAAATAGTAACCCGGTTTGACGGGTTTCGCTTTCTTGTTGATCTTATCGCCGATGCGGAGCTGTTCGTCCATGAACACCTCACCGTCGACGATCCGGACCAGCCGGAAAGTCTTCATCTCGAGACGGCCCTCGACCGTAACGTCGTGGTCGGGCATGGTCTCGGGCAGACCCTCCCAGCCCGAGAAGGTGTAGTGATCCTTCTTCGGGTAGTCCATCGGCTCGATCGCCGATTCGTAGGGGGTCATCACCGTGAAGCTGTGGCGGTCGTTGACGACGTAGGTCAGGCGGTAGGAGTTGTTCTCGTACCGTCCGTTCACCGTCACGTCCTCGTCGGGCATGGTCTCGGGCAGACCCTCCCACCCGGCGAAGGTCGCGCCTTGCCTCTCGGGGACCTCAGGGGACTCGGTCGGACTGCCGAACGCGAACCGACGGCGGGCGAATTCCGCGCCCTCGAGCATATAGACCAGATCGTGACTTGCGGGGGTGAAGGTACCCTCGATCACAACGTCGTGATCAGGCATTTTGTCGGGAAGGTTACTCCATCCGCTGAACTCAAAGGTGCCCTTGGACGGGACGGCGACGGACTTGAGAGACTCTCCCTTCGCGTACCATTCCGCGAAGCAGACTTTTCCGTCGACCTTGTAGATCAGGCGATAAAGCTCCTTATGATCTCTTTTCGACATTCGTCAATCCTCCAGTCAAGCTTCTACGTACTTCGCAGTCACGGTCACGTCCTGTGCCAGCATGGTCTTGGGTACACCTTCCCAACCGTCGAAGCGGAAGCCCTCCTTTGCGGGCGCGTCGGGGAGTTCCGGCTCCGCGCCGTAAAGGACCTGTACGCGGTCGACCTCTTCCCCGTCGACCTCGCAGATCACGCGGTAGCGTCTCAGGTAGTAGCGCCCCTCCGCGCGGACCTCCTCGTCGGGCATGGTCTTCGGCAGGTTGCGCCAGCCGCTGAAGACGTATCCCTCCTTCACCGGGACCTCGGGAGGCGTGATCGGCGTTCCGTAATCGAATTCGTCGGAGAAGATCTCCTCGCCGTCAAGGGTGAAGGAGATGGGATGGCTGTTGATGTTGAAGTAGCCGTTGAAGGAGACGTCAAGGTCGGGCATGGTCTCGGGGATATCGCCCCAGCCGGTGAAGGTGTAGTGCTCTCTGCCCGGTTCGGGGATCGCGCGGATGGGTTCTCCGAAGGCGATCTTCTTCTCGAAGCGGTACTCGTCGTCCACGTTGAAGACGACGGTGTGCTTGTTGGGTTTGAAGGTGCCCTTCATCGTCAGGTTGGACTCGGGCATTCTCTTATAGCGCTTGCCCCAGCCCGAGAAGGTATAGCCCTCCTGTTCGGGGTTCGGGAGCCCGGTGAGGTCGGCGCCCGGCTCGAACTGATACGTAGCGTAGGTCTCGCCGTTCATGACGAGGGTCAGGGTGAAGGTGTTGGCGGCGAAGGTGCCGTTCACCGTCAGCGGGTGCGCGGGCATCACGTGAGGAAGCCCCTGCCAGCCGCTGAAGGTCAGCCCTTCGCGCTCGGGGCTCGGGAGAGGAGTGATCTCGTCGCCGTAGGTCACCATAGCGTGATCCACCTCCACGCCGTCGATCATATAGGTCAGGCGGAAGGAGCCGCGGACGTAGACCGCCTCGATATTGAGGTGCGTTTTGGGCATAAAGACGGGGTGATCCTTCCACTCCTTGAACTCGTAACCGGGTTTCTCGGGTGCTTTGATGATGCGGATCTTCTCGCCTTCCTTCAGGAACTCGGTGTGAACGACGATGCCGTCCACCAGGTAGTTCAGTCTCTTCTGCTTTGCCATCTCAAATTCCTCCCGTTTATTTTCCGTCCTCGCACCCGTGCGCGCGGGCGAAACGACGGAACTATATTGTGGTTTGATTACATTATATCATATAAAATAACGAAAATCAAGATGAAAAAGGGGGGTTTTTTATCTTTTTTTGAAAAATCCCCTCTTTCGAAACCCGTGACAACACAGCGTTCGGATAAGCCCGGAGAGCGGAAAACGGTTGACTTTTTCGAGCGGGGTGGTATAATAGTGCCGTAAAGAAACGGGGGAACGCCATGAAAACCTATTCGACCGTACTGTTCGACCTGGACGGAACGCTGATCGACACCTCGGAGGGTGTGATCGGCTCCGCCTTCTATGCGCTCGAGACGCTCGGCTATCCGAAGCCGTCTTTTCACGACTGCCTTCCCTTCCTCGGTCCGCCGCTCCCCTACGGCTTCGGGGTCGTGTGCGGGGTGAAGGAGAGCGATATCCCGCGCGCGATCGAGGTCTTTCGCGGACGGTATATCGGGGAGGAATGGTATCTCCGCTCCACGGTCTACCGGGGGATCCCGGAGCTGCTCGCCTCCCTCCGCCGGGCGGGGAAACGGGTCGCCGTCACCACCTCAAAGCTCCAGCTCGCGGCGGAAAAGATACTCTCGAAGCTTGGGCTGATCGACTACTTTGATCCGGTCGTCGGATCGACGGAGGGAAAAGACCGGAACACCAAAGAAGGAGTCCTCCGCTACGCGCTCGACGCCCTCGAATGCGAACCGAAAGACGCGGTTCTGGTGGGCGACCGGTGCTACGACGCGGAGGGCGCGAAAGCTGCCGGGATCGACTGTATCGCCGCGCTCTGGGGATTCGGAGGACGGGAGGAGTTCGATCCCTATCCCGCCGCCGCCTTTTGCGATACGCCGGAGGACGCGGGGGTCTTCCTGCTCTCGGATCGATAAGCATCCCCCACGGGACGAAAAAAGAAGCGGACGCCTTGCGACGTCCGCTTTTCTTTTTCAAGAAAACTTACGCTTTCTTCTCCGCCTTTTCGGCTACGATCTGTTCGCCTTTGTAGGTCCCGCAGTTGCTGCAAACGCGGTAAGCAAGATTGTACTCGCCGCA
>JAGCYR010000172.1 GCA_017960705.1 Clostridia bacterium
AACTGCTCATCACCTGCCTGAAAAACCGCTTTGCATTTTTGAAGCGGATCTTCGAGCCGAAGACGGCGACCCTGATCAAAGACGGCAAGATCGATCAGGGGGCGCTGAAACGGCTCCGGATCTCGGTCGACGAGTTGATGGGGGAACTTCGGCTGCAGGGGGTGGACGCGCTCTCGGACGTCTCTCTCGGGACGGTCGAACAAAACGGGCGGCTCTCGGTTTTGCTCGACCCGAAGTGCCAGCCGCTCTCGCGTTCCGCGCTGGACGGAGACCCGGGAGGGTACGAGACGCCGGTGGTGTTGGACGGGGTTTTTGACGAAAACGCGCTCTTATCCCTCGGGGTCACGCGTGAAAAAGTGAGTGCGATCTTGAAACGCAACGGCGTCGGACGGGGGGACGCGTTTCTCCTTACCCTGCGGGACGACGGGCGCTATACGCTGGTCAGAAAGGAGCCCGAGAAATGAAAAAACCGATCCTCTTTTCTTCCCTTTTGCTCGTGCTGCTTCTCGTCGGGGTGTTTCTCGGCGGTCACCTGACCGCGCGTTCGATCGACGGGATACGCGAGCGGGTCGAGGCGCTGTCCGAGAAAACCGTCGCCGCTCCGGAAGACGCCGAAGCCATCCACGAACTCTGGCAGAAGCGCGAGGCGGTCTATCTCCTGACGATCGACCATCGGGTGCTCGCCGATCTCGACCGCGCGGTCTCCACCCTCTGCGGGGCTTGCCTTGCCGGGGACGGGGCGCTCTACGTCGTCTCGCGGCACGAGCTGATCGCGGCGCTTCTGCATCTTTCGGAGGAAGCCGGGAACTCGCCCCTCAACCTCTTATAAAACAAGCCCTCTCCGATGCGGAGAGGGCGTTTGGTTCGGGTGGTTCAGCCGTTCAGCCAATGGTCGACGGCGTTCGAGAGGTTCTCGCGGCTCCGGGCGAGGTTCTCCGCGAGCGGGAGAGACGGATCGTTGATGGTGACGACGGTGGTCCCGTCGGGCGCCTCGGCGTTCTCGGCGGCGCCGCAGAAGACGACGGTCGGCTTTCCCGCGGCTCCCGCGCGTCCGATGATCTTGCCGCAGATCTTGCCCTGACTCGACGTGCCGTCGAACTTCCCCTCCCCGGAGATCACGACGTCGGCGTCAAGGACGCGCTTGTCAAAGTCGATCGCGTTGAGGAAGAAATCTGCGCCCGAAACGAGCTCGCCGCCGAGGAAGGCGCGGACGAAATAACCGAGCCCGCCCGCGGCGCCCGCGCCGGGGGTGTCGGGAGAAACGCCGAGAAACGCGGTTACATCGGCGTAGCGCTTCATATACTCGTCAAGTTCTGCGCGTTTTTTGCGCGAGCGGGCGCCCTTCTGCTTCGCGTAGACGAACGAACAGCCCGTCTCCCCGGTCAGGGGGTTGGTCACGTCGCAGAGCGCGGTGAAACGGACGCCCGCGATCTTCTTTTTCAACTCGGTGACGTCGACCGACGCGATCTTTCCGAGCGTGCCGCCTACGGGGACGAACGGCTCGCCATTTTCGTCGCGGAAGACAGCCCCGAGAGCCGAAGCGGCGCCGGCTCCTCCGTCGTTTGTCGAACTGCCCCCGAGACCGATCACGATATGTACGGCGCCCAGCCGGATCGCCTCGAGGATCTGATCCCCGAGCCCGCGGGTCGTGGTGACGAAGGGATTGCGGATGCGCGCCCCGGGGAGCCCCGACGTGTCGGCGACGGCGAGGAACGCGGTCTTATCCTTCATCCCGAAGGTCGACGGCACGCGCCGCCCGGTCGCGTTCGCCGCGCGGACCGAAACCATCTTTCCCCCGTAGATCCCGGTCAGATATTCGGCGCTGCCCTCTCCCCCGTCGAACGCGGGAAAGACGGTGACCTCGCTTTTCGGATCGTGCGCAAGGATCCGTTCGCGCACGGTCTCGCAGACGGTTTTTGCCGTCATACTGCCCTTAAAACTGTCGCTCATCACGAGATAACGCATATCCGTACCTCCGGCGGGATCCTGCCGCCGGTCTTTCTGTCGTTTTTCCATATCCATTATATACGGAAACGCCCGAAAAAGCAATACGTAAAACCAAAATCCCGCCCCCGAAAAGGGGCGGGATCATGATAAGAAAACAAGGGGCGGCGCGTTTTTTCGCGTCACACGCCGACGCGGGAAAGGAAGCGCAGAAAGGCGGCGGGGTATTCCGCGGGCTCCGGCAGACCGGTTTCCGCGAGGCGCACGGTCTTGTTTTCGCCGTGGTAGTCGCTGCCCGCCGTGACGAGAAAACCGTACTTGTCGGCTTTTTCGAGCAGTCCCGCGGTCATCTCCTTCGTAAAACCGGAGTAGAACGCCTCGATCCCCTCGAGCCCGTACTCTTTCAGGCGGGCGAGGCGGTGTTCCAGTTCGTCCGGGGTCAGCCGTTCTCTGCCGCTCCCGAACAGGGGATGCGCCAGGATCGGGATCCCTCCGCCCGAAAGGATCCCGGCGATCGCCTCCTCCGGGCTGATATACTCGGCGGCGGAGGGGAGACGGTCAAGGTATTTTTCCATCGCGGAACGGAAGGTGATCGCGTAACCGTACTTGATCATCAGATTGGCGAGATGGGGCTTTCCGGGATTGGACTCCGCGAGAAGGCGGAAGATCTCCTCCTCCGGGAACTCGATCCCGAACGTCTCGCGCAGGTAGGCGACGCGGGCGAGCAGCTTATCGGCGCGGAGCGTCTGTCCCCGCTTGACCAGGGCGGTCAGCGGCTCGGACGCGGGGTCGAAACCGTAGGCGAGGATGTGGTACTTCCCTCCCCGGTCGCGGCAGGAAAACTCGACCCCGGGGATGAAGCGGAGTCCGCTCTCAAGGCATAGGGGGGCGATCGTCTTCGCCGCCTTGATCGCGTCGTGGTCGGTCACCGAGAAGAGGGTGATCCCGGCGTTCTTCACTTTTTCGACAAGTTCCTCCGGCGTGTCGGTGCCGTCGGAGACCGTCGTGTGGATATGCAGGTCGATCCGACCCGAAACAGTTGCCATTCGATTCCTTTCACAGACGCTTTTTCAGCGTTAAGACGTTCTGACCGTCCTTGTATTCGTAGGTGACGTCGTCCATCACCTTCTTGGTCATAAAGATCCCGAGCCCGCCGATCGCGCGTTCCTCGGCGGAGAGGGTAACGTCGGGGTCGCTCCGCTTCAGGGGATCGTAGGGGACGCCCCGGTCGATGAAGGTGATCGTGACCGTGAGCGGATCGTCCGTGACCGAGACGCGCACCGTCGCCCGCCCGATCTCGGGGGCGTAGGCGTAGTTCGCGATATTGACGAAGATCTCCTCGACCGCGAGTTCGATCTGCATCATCGCTTTCGGGCTGCAATCGGTCGCCTCGACGCGGGAATTGACGAAATCAACGACGGTCGGAAGGTTCTCGTTCGTCGCCTCGACGTCAAGGGCGTCGGGATCGGGCGCGGTCTCTTCCCCACCGGAGCATTCAAAGACGAGCGAATCGACCGACGGAAGCAGCGCGAGCAGGCGTTCACGCCAGAGCTTGTACTCGGGCGAATCGGTGTCGTTGTGGCGGATCGCACGGTCGAGCAGGTATGCATAGGAGAGACAGCGCACCTTGTTCTCGACCTCGGCGACCTTCTTCTCGTCGGTCGTTTCGAGGTATTTGGCGAGCGAGGCGTGCCAGAAGCGGTGCGCGGTCGCGGCGTCGTAGCCCTGAAAGCGCAGAACGATCTCGGGGTCGGAGATCGAGTAGCCGGCGTAGGCGTTGTACATCTGGACGAGGTCGAAGATCGGGTGTCCGACCGAGAGGGTGTCCATATCGATCACCAGCACCTCGTCGCCCGCAAGCACGATATTCTTCGTGTGATAGTCGCCGTGGATCATCCCGTCGGATTCGGGAATATCCTCGACCATTTTCTTGAGTTTCTCGCCCAGCCCGTCGGGGAGAACGCCGACCAGCCTTCCGGCGGCGGATAGGATCTTCTGCTTCGCGCAAGGCAGTTTCCCCTCGGGGACCGTGATCGCGTGGATAGTTTTCAGCATCCCGACGTACTCGGAAACGCACCAGTCGAAGCGGTCGGGCTCGTTTGCAAGGATCTTGGAGAAGGACTTGGCGTTCAAGAGCTCGAAGACCGAGCCGTAGCTGTTGCCCACCCGCACGACGTCGTAGGAGATCGCGGTCGGCACGCCGAGGATCAAGGCAAGTCGCGCGACCTCGCGTTCGTGCATGATCTCGGAGAGGGCGTCGGCGTTCTTATAGGTCTTCACGACGTTGTCGCCGTCGATGCGGTAGACCTTGCCGTTCGCGCCCTCGCCGATGACCTCGCACCCCTCGACCGAGACGGTGCGGTACGCCTTTCTGACCTCCATCATTTCGGTAAAGCCGGTCATCTCGAAAATATCGTAGACCTCGGGACTGACGTTGATCACCGAAAGACTCGGGTGCGATTTCTTCACCCGCAGGATCAGACGGAGCCCGGCAGACGAGATATACTCGAGCTTCTCCATATCGATCGTGACGGGAACGTTCCCGTCCGCGGGAAGCTCAGCCGTAAGTTTTGCTTCGGTCTCGCTTGCGTTCGCGGAATCGATCCTGCCGGAGAGCGGGATGATCGCGGCGTTTTTCATATTGTCCATACGGTTTTTCTCCTATTACGCTTTTTCGGGTCCGCGGTATTCCATGCAGAGCATCGTCAGATCGTCGAACTGCTCGGCGCCGTTGACGAATCCGTCGACCGAAGCCCGAACGTGTTTCAGGATATCGACGGTCGTACCCTCCTTCTCCTCGTTCAGCGCTTCAAGCATCCGGTCTGCGCCGAACATATTGTTCTCCGCGTCGGTCGCCTCGGGCACGCCGTCGGTGTAGAGAAAGAGTTTCGAGCCGGGTTCGAGGGTGAGTTCGTACTCCTTGTACTTCATCCCCGCCATCCCGCCGATGACGAAGCCGTGCTTATCGCGCAAAAGCTCGAACGACCCGTCGCCGTGCTTGATCACCGGGTATTCGTGCCCGGCGTTGGCGGCGACCCGCTTCCCGGTCGAGATCTCGAGGATGCCGAGCCAGACGGTCACGAACATCTCCTCGCGGGTGTGCGAGCAGATCGCGGCGTTGGTGTCGGTCAGAATCTGCGCCGGCGACTTGCCGATCATCGCGTTGTTGGCGAGAATGATCTTCGACGCCATCATAAAGAGCGCCGCCGGAACTCCCTTCCCCGACACGTCCGCCATCACAAGACAGAGGTGATCGTCGTCGACGAGGAAAAAGTCGTAGAAGTCGCCGCCGACCTCCTTCGCGGGATCCATCGTGGCGTAGACGTCGAACTCGCGCCGGTCGGGAAACGCCGGGTAGATGTTCGGCACCATATCCGCCTGGATCCTGGTGGCGAGGTTCAGCTCGGTCGAGATCCGCGCGGTCTCAACGTCCTTTTCGTGCTGGGTCATGACCATCTCGCGCCCGCGCCGGGCGATATTGCAGCTGACGATCGTGGCGATCGAGAACATCAGCCACTTGGGGAGATAGTCGAACAGCATGGTGTTCTTGATCAGCATCGCGTCGGAGACGCCGGCGTTTTTCACCGTATCGCCGAGAAATCCCCCGGTCGTTATCATCGTGATCCCGGGATCCATCGTGACGATATTGATGTTGATCATCCCGTGCGTCGCCCCGTAAACGGCGGAAACGGCGAACGCGACGGTCGAGACCAGAGACGTGAAGATGGTCACCCGGCGGGAAAAATACCGGCTGCTGAGTATGACGGGCAGAACCATCAGGATCGCCGCCTTGTGGGTCACGACGCAGTCGAGCCGGGCGTAGACAAAAATGATCGCGAGCATCAGAAGATGCTTCAGCCACCACGCGCGGTATTTGACGACGCGGCAGATGATGATCAGGATCACGACCTCGGCGAACGCCTGGATCAAAGGAGAGAACACGCTCTCCATCGGGAGCAGGAAAAGACCGAACGCGGTCAGAACAAGGATCAGGGCGATGATGAGCCCGCTGCAGAACAGGATCAGCGCCGCCAGCTTGTTTGCCTGCGCCTCGGTCTCGACGAACATTTCGTCGGGGGTCAACCTCTCGCGGAGACGACCCCATATACTCAATTTTTTCTCGGTTTTTTCGTTTTTCATTTCGGAATATCGGTTATCCGACAGTGAAGATCTCGGAAAAGCCCGTGACTTCGAAGATCTCGGAAATCGTCTCGTTCGGGTTCAGAACCGTCATTTTGCCCTGCGCGTTCATCACCTTCTGCGCCGATAGAAGCACGCGCAATCCGGCGGAGGAAACGTATTCGAGCGAGGCGAGGTCGATCGTCAGATCGGTCACGCCGGGCAGCTCCGCCTTCAGGACAGCGTCAAGTTGGGGAGAAGTGAGCGTGTCGAGCCGTCCCTCGAGGGAGATCGTCAGGGCGGCGCCGTCTTTTTTCTTCGTGATCGTCATTGTTCTTCTCCTTCCATAGTCAAAAAGCTTTTACGACGGTGAGTTCGACGCGGTTGCCGCGCACGCCGACCTTCACGTCGTCGGCGATATTGGCGACGATGGATTTTTCGAGTTCGTCCCACGCCTCGTCCGCCTCGCCTCCCTCGCCCGACCGTTTCGCCATCTCGGCTTTGTAGAGCGACATCGACCAGACCGAGGAACTCTCGCCCGCGT
Source organism: Clostridia bacterium (assembly GCA_017960705.1). Taxonomy (GTDB): domain Bacteria; phylum Bacillota; class Clostridia; order Oscillospirales; family CAG-272; genus UBA1740. Next base: position 6,608 of record JAGCYR010000172.1, read on the forward strand.
AGCCGCCCATCGGCATCGACGCGGCAGAGTTGATCATCGCGTAGGGCAGCGCCTCTTTCGCGGAGAGCAGAAAGCCCGCGATCATCACGCGGACGCGACCCATAAAGCCGCGCGCAGCCTCGTTTTTCCCGGATTTGGACGCGGCGAGGAACTGTTCCTTCATCTCGCTCGTCATCTTGACGTCGGCGGACATTTTGATCTCGAAGTTCTTGTCCTCGGTCTCGAGCCAGTAGCTCGCCTCGACCCCTCCGGCGATGCCGCGCAGCAGCCCGAACATCTCCTCGGAGAGCAGCCGCAGATGGAGGTTGCTCTTTCTGTCAAGTCCGGCTTCTCTCCCGACCCGTTCGGTCATGGAGAGCGCCTCTTCGATCCCCTGTCCCTCGCTCGTAACGGTAATAACGGCAGTTTTTTTCATTGTCTTTTCTTCCTTTCGGTCGTTATTCGATGTTCAGAATATCGGAAAAGCCCGTGACCTCGAAGATCTCCGAGACGGTCTCGTTCGGGTTCTTCACGGTCATTTTTCCGCGTACCGCCATCGTCTTCTGCGCGGCGAGCAGGACGCGGAGCCCCGCCGAGGAGATATACTCGAGTTCGGCAAGGTCGAGGATCAGCTCGTCGACCTTCGGCGCCGTCTCCTTGACCGCGGCGTCGAGTTCGGGCGACGTCAGGGTGTCGAGACGACCGGCGGGGGCAAGGATCGCCTTGCCGTCGGTTACGGTTTTTTTGATCTGCAGCATGGTTTTCCCCTTTCAAATATCGGTTTTCGCCGATTTTTTTATTTATATATCCATTATAAACTAAAATGCGGGAAAAAGCAACAGAAAAACGGATAAAAAAAGCCCCCTCCCGTATAGAGAGGGGGATGGCGCGGGGTCAATCCCCGGTCTTGCGCTCGTTGAAGGCGCGGACGAGTTTCGCGACCTGCTCCGCGTCGCCCGCGAGGATGACGCGGCAGACACCCTTATCCCAGTCGAAGGTGAAGACCACGTCCGAAGCGTCGTTCATCTTGTCGCAGAAGAAGGTCGAGATCGCTCTTCCCTCTTTCAGATCGGCGGGCACGTCGAGGATGGCGCAGGTGCGCGCCGTTTTCGCGCCCTTGGCGGCGAGGAAGTCGAAGACCACGCCGCTGCGCTTGATCCGGATGCCCTCCTTGACGAAGGGCTCCTTGAAGAAGGCGTCGAGATCCTCCTCCGAGAAGCGCCACACGCCGTCGATCTTCTCCCCTTTCAGGATGCCGCCGAGCAGATAGTTGCGGAGGGTGCGGGTGGTGAATCCCGTCATCAGTGCCAGATCGTTCAGATTGTACTTCTTTTCCATTTTCGTTTTTCTCCTTTCGGGGTCCTCTTGACCCTTTCCGATTCCAGTATAGCAGACCGGATCCCGAAAATCACTTTGAAAAACCCCCACTTTTTCATACCCAAAACAAAATCACTACCGGGAAGCCCGGTAGTGATTCTGAAAAAGGTGTGATTATTCTGCGCCGGCGGGTTCGGTTGCCGAGGTCGGCAGCGTGTACCAGGTCGAGAGAACGTTGTTGACCTTGGTCTGCTTGCTGGATTTGACCCCTTCGTACCATGACACGACGTCCGAGGCGCCCCAGGTGAAGCCGTGATTCTTCATCGCGCCGTGGTAACGGTCCTCGCTGGTCTTCTCCGCCGCGTCCTCGATCGCCTTGTCGCGGGCGTTGGTGACAGAATCGTAGATCAGGTTGAGCATACGGTCGGTACCCTGATCGTAGACCGTGTTCTTATACTTCATAACGACCTGCAGGAACTCGTAACGGATCTCGGGCGAGTTCTCGGTGCAGTACTGCAGGTAAGCCGAGATGGTGCGCACCTTCTGCGGGTTGGTGTTGACGTTGATCGCACCGGCGTCGGAGGTGTTGTGGATGATGGTGTTATACTGCTTGTCGGCAGAGACTTTCGGCAGCGGAACGACCGAGTATATGCTCTGCATCTGCTGGAACTGTTCGCTCTCGAGCGCGCTGATCAGGCAGGGACCCGCGAAGAGCAGCGTGTTCTCGGCAAACTTGGTGTAGTGATACGCGATACCGGGCTGGTCGATGGTATTGCCGGAGGAGGTCGAGTCGTTGGTCACGAACGCGCCCTGTCCGCCGAAGACCGACTTGACGGCGTCGAAGATGGTGCCGATAACGGTGGAGTCGGCGGGAAGATTGATCTGAACCATGCCGGTGTCGTTGCCCATAGCGTCCTCGACGGGCGTGGTGGTGGTCAGGAGCTCACCGGTCGAGAAGAACATGATCGCGGCGGGCATCCCGGAGTACCTGTCGGTGATGATGCCGAGCGTATCGCCGATCGAGCTCTGTTCGTTGCCGTCGGTATCGACCCAGATCGCCTGGCAGAGTTTGCCCAGCGTATCCCAGGTCCATTTGCCCGTATCGACGTAGTCGAAGAAGTACTCCGACAGCGTCTCGCCGGTACCCAGCGTCTCGCCCTCGGGCAGGATCGCGGAAGCGAGCTTCGTGGAGTTTTCATCCATCAGATCCTTATTGAAAGGCAGAATGCCCATCGCGCGGACGATGTCGACGAAATAGTCGCTGCCGAGGATGTAGGCGCGGTCCTGCGTAAAGGAGAGGCTCTCCATCCAGGACTTCATCCAGCCGTCGGAATCAAAGTTGAAGTACGCGCCGGGAGCAGACATATAGTCTTTGAACACGCCCTGCGTCAGAAGCGCAAGGTTCATATCGTAGACCATCATAACGAACAGATCCGGAGCGTCGGCTGCGCCGCCCTGCACGACTTGGATGATCTGTTTTGACTGCTGACCCCATTTGTGGAGGTTCTGATCGTTCCAGTAATCGTACGACACGTTGACGCCGAGCAGTTCCTTCGCGGCTTTGTTGCGCTCGTAGACCAGCTGTTCGATCGAGGAGGTCACACCCGGCTCGACCTGGTCGGGTCCCTCGATGTACTGCTGGTTCTTCGCGATACGCTCGGAACTGGTGTACATGTCGAGTACGATCTTGAAGTTCTTGTTGACCGACTCGAACTCGTCCATCTCCTTAGCGATGGAGGGCCAAACGTTGACCGTGGTCGTGGCGGGGGTGGCGGTCGTCGACTTCGACGAGTTACCGGAGTTCGCCGCCGTGGTCGTCGCCGAGGCGTCTTTGTTCTTATTCTTCCCGCAGGACGCGAAAGCGAACGCGAGAAGAACGACGCACAGAAGCAGAGCAAGGATGCGGGTAAAATTCTTCATTGTTTTCCTCCTTAAGAGTAATTGTGACTAAACGCCGGGGTCTCCCTATCCATTATATCACCTCGGACAGGGTTTCGGCAATAGACGGAATTGTCGGGAATTTGCTTCGCATTGACTTTGCGCGGAGCGGGATCCCCGCCGCTTCCCTCTTTGTCAGCAATCATTATACCATACTTTCCGAAACGTGTAAAGCGGTTGTGAAAAAATTTTTTATGAAAGAGTTGAAAAAATCGGCTCTGTTTACCCCGAAAAACAAGCATTTCGTTGCTTTTATTGCAGATTTGCAAGAAAAAACCTCCCCGGCAAGGGGAGGGTTTGAGGTCAGGGGGATGAAAACCGGCAGGGATTGCCGTTGATCAAAAGGATCTTGTCTCCCGTCGTGAAGTCGACGCGGGACGAAAAACGGGTATAGTCGATCAAGGGGATCTCTTCCCCGCCGTAGCTGAAGGCGATGGTCTCCGCTTCGATCAACTCCCGCGAGAGCTTGAACCCGGTCCCGACTACGTACCGAGTATAATAATAATGGATCATGCCGTTCCGGGCGCGCAGCACGTAAAACGCCCCGTAACAATACTCCCCGTCCTCGCTCATCAGGACGTAGGACTCGGCTTTGGTCTCCCTCGAAAAGAACAAAAAGCGTTTGTACGGGGTGACGGAGGACGTTTCCTCGTGCTTCCAACCGTAGTCGGTCACGTTCATATCGCTTCCGAAGTGAACGTTCGTATTCCCCTCTTCATCCGTCGTCGTATACACGTTATGGGTATAAACCGCGACGTAAAAACCGTCGAGTCGGTCCACCCGGTCCACGAATCGGCTCGTTTTAACGCCGACCGCGAAAAAACGGATCCCCACGGACCAGCAAACGAGCGGCGTCAAGAGGATCAGCATCACGAGGATCCAGCCCGCGGTTTTGAGCGCTTTCTTCATACTTCCCTCCCGGAATCTGTTGAAATATCTATATTATAACACGGTTTATACATTTTTTCAATCATTTTTCGGGAAAATATCCAAAGTTTGCAAGATAAGAGTTTTAAGCGTAACGGCAGAGTGGGATTCGACGCGCCCGCAGGCGGGCGCTACCCGCCGTTTCACGCCCGACGAAGAGCAAAGGGAGGCGGCAAAGGATGGCGTGAAACGAGAGTTTCCACGCCTCCGGCGCGGAAACTCCGTGGATTCTATCGTCACTTCTCAACGATCGACCCCCGCCCCCGCGCCAGGCGGTGGGGGGGGTCGATGGCGGAGGGGGTGGGAGTCGAACCCCAGGACGCTTTCACGTTCGCCGGGTTTAAAGACCGGTGCCATAAA
>JAGCYR010000173.1 GCA_017960705.1 Clostridia bacterium
CAGGGTTCCCGCGCAACATATCGCGTTTTGCGGACTAGTCCGTAAAACATATCGCGCGAAACGCGTGCGTTTCGCATATCGCGTTGCGCCTCGCAACATCTCGCGCGGCGAAGCCGCCTTCTTACTCTCTGAACTCCCGTAACAGCGACACGCGCTTACTTGAATACCGGTACGCCATCTCAAAGTCGCCGAGCTCGCGGTAGCAGGTCTCGGTGTCCGAGTAGATACGGTAGAGGAAATACGGGGGCAGCTCGCCCGAACTCTTCTTTTCCTCCAAAGCGAGCAGGGTAGTGAGCGCCTCGCGGTAGCGGCGGTTGGTGATCATCTCGCGCGCCTTGCGGTGGAGATTGATCGAATCGCGGTTGCACTCGATCCCGGTCTCGTCGGTCAGGTACAGATAGTCGTTGTAGCCGATCGCCTTTTCCGCCAAAGCGAGGTATTCCTCGCGCCTGACCTCCCAGCGCGGACTTTCGGGAGATTTCGCGACGGCGCGGCAGAGCTCGGCGCGGGCGAGGATCCAGTCGGTCGGGAGGACGGTCTTTTTCGCGTACTCCTTCGCCGCTTCGACGTATTCGGGGATCTTCTTCAGGTTTCCTTCGCGCATCGACCGCTCGGCAAGACCGAGGGCGGCGGCGGAGGCGATGCACGCGACCTCGTCCGCGATCCCGTCCGGTGGCAGCTTGCCGATCAGGGTCATAACGTCCGCAAACCGTCCCGCCGCGTACGCTTCACGGAGATCCGGCAGCGCCGCCCCGACGGCGAACGCGGTAAAGTCGTCCTCCTCCGAGACGAGGTAGGCGACCGGGACCGAGAGGGCTTTCGCGATTGCGGAGAGCGAATCGAGAGAGGGAAGACAGTCGCCCCGCTCGATCCGGCAGATCAGGTTGCGCGTCACGGCGTCCCCGGCGACCTCGCGCTGGGTCAGCCCGAGTTCCTTCCGCCGCAGGCGGATCTTCTCGCCGACCGTCATAGCTTTTTGAAGATCGAGTTGCCCCGGCAGTCGATCCCGACCCAAAGGGGCATCTCGGAAAAGACGAAGCGTTTGACCGATTCGCAGCCGAGGTCGTCGTAGGCGATCACCTCGGCGGAAAGAATATGTCCCGCCGCCAGCGCCCCGCCGCCGCCGAGCGCGCAGAGGTAGGCGGCGCCGTTCCGTTTCAGGGCTTCGTAGACCTCCTCCGAGCGGTCGCCTTTCCCGATGGTCAGTTTGAGACCGAGATCGGTTAAGCGCGGCAGATAAAGGTCCATCCGCGACGAGGTGGTCGGACCGCACGAACCGACGGCAAGTCCGTTCTTCGCCGGGGTCGGTCCCGCGTAGTAGATCGCGGAACTCTCGAGCGGGAAGGGCAGGGGCTCGCCTTTTTCAAGCGCGGCGAAGATCCGCTTGTGCGCGGCGTCACGCGCGGTGTAGACCACGCCGGAGAGCCGGATCTGTTCGCCCGCCGAGAGGTCTTTTACCCACGAGGCGAGGTCTTTGGTGTCAAGACGTTTCATATACTTCCTTTCGGCGTTCACGCCGTTTTTTATTGTCCCGGTTGCAGTACCACGTCGGGCACGCGTCCGACGATCACGGTCTCCGCCGCGGGGAAGGATCCGACGATCTCGCGGGTCACGTTCCGACCGGGGAGAAGCACCGTGACCGCCGCCCTCGTTTCAAGGATCACGCGGTGGAGCGTCTGGTTGATCCCGACCGAAATAAACTCGCTGCGGACGTTCGTGACGGCGGCGTAGGAGAGCACCGTCTTGAACGATATCGGGAACCCGCGCCCCGAGAGGAACGCCGACCCGGTCAGATTCCCCGAGGGGATCGTCACTTTACCGCGTTCGGAGAGGGTCTCGCGCAGCTTGCTTTGAAAAAACGCAGAGAGCTTCGTGATCGCGCCCGGGGCGGTTTCGACCGAGGTGACGGTGCCGTCCGAGGCGCGGGAGAGGGTCACGATCCCGTCGGAATCGAACCCGCCGTCGGAAAACGCCGCCTCCATCGCCTGCGCCGCCGCCTCGGAGAGCAGAGTTTCGGCTTTGTCGGAGGCAGAAATCTCCAGCTGCCGCCTAAGCGACCCGGACAGTCCCGCGAGCAGGGCGAAAACAAACGCGAGCAGGGGAAAGATCACCGACGCGGCGGTCTTTTTGCCGACCGTCCGTTTCGCGCGCCGTTTGATGGAAAACGTCATAGTCCGCTCCTGTCCCCTTATCGGGGTCCGGAACATCCTATGCCGGGTTTTCCTATCCTATACCGTCAGTCTTCGTCGTGTTTTACGTCGGAGAGGGGATTGCTCTCCATCGCCTGTTTCATCCCCTCGTCCGAGACGTGGGTGTAGATCTGCGTGGTGTTCAGCTGTTCGTGTCCGAGGATGTCTTTGAGTACCCGGATATCGACCTTTCCGGTCTGGTACATCAGGGTCGCAGCGGTGTGCCGGAGCTTGTGTACCGAGAGCCCGCGGTTCGAGAGCCCCGCCGCGTTCAGATAGCGGTAAACCATCCACTGCACCGTCTTGACCGAGATCCGCTGTACCCGGGAGGAGAGAAAGAGCGCGTCGGTGTTCTGCTTGCGCGGGTCCTCCTCCATCCGTTCGCGCAGATAGGAACGGAGGGCGGTGCGGCAGGCGTCGTTCAGGTAGATCATCCGCTGTTTCGCGCCCTTGCCGGTGACGCGGAGCGAGGTCAGTTCGGGGTCGATATCGGTGAGGTTGATCCCGACCAGTTCCGAAACGCGCATCCCGCAGTTCAGAAACAGCGTGATGATGGCGTAGTCTCGGACGCGGCTCTTGGATTCAAGGTCGTTTTCGACGGCGGCAAGCAGGCGGCGGCTCTCTTCAAGGTTCAGAAACTTCGGGAGGGTTGTGCGCTTCTTCGGCCCGTCGATATCGGCGGTCGGATCGTGGCTGATCAGGTGCTTTTTGGCGTACAGGTATTTGAAGAACGAACGGAGCGCCGAGAGCTTGCGCATCTTCGCCGCCGTCCCGTTCCCGCGTTGCTGGTCGACGTAGAACAGAAACCGATAGATGGTCTCGGTCGTCACCCTCTCCATATCGGCGGCGGTGATCCCGCGGACGTCGATCTCCGAAAACTCCTTCGAGTTCGGATCGATCCTCTTTTCGGTCGCGATCAGATAGCGGAAAAACATCCGAAGATCGGACAGATATTCGCACACGGTCTTATCGCTTTTTCCCTCGATGACCGATTTCTGCGTCGCGTAGTCGATCGCGACGGCGGGGAAGAGCTCGATCTCCGAGCCGTGAAGGGTAAGGACAGCCACGCTCTCGCTTCCTTTCTTTTTCATCTGCTTCTATTATACTACAAAACAAAAATTTTTAGTGAATAAAATGTAAACGAATTGTAATCCGCCTTGTTTTTTCTTCCGCGGTCAGTTACAATGAAAAAAGAATCCCCCGGGAGGACGGAAAATGGAATTTTGGAAAAAGCATTCCTATCAGATCGTGCGCCTGTTCGTCATTCAGATCGGGATCGCGATCTTCGGATTGGTGCTGTCGTTTGCAGTGATGACCGCGTTCCGTAATCGGAGCGATTGGCTCCCCCTGCTGATGGTCAGCATCTTTTCGGTTTTGTTTTATCTGTTTCTCCTCTACTCGGTCGCGTGGGAGATCGGCGGCAAGGACCGGCTGAAGCTGGACGCCGTGCACACCGAATTCAAGGGAAGCACGGGCATTTTCCTCGCGCTTTTTGCCGAGATCCCGAACTTCCTTTTCGACCTTGTGATGCTGATCGGCGGGATCCTCGTCCGCGCCGGCGCGACGGTCGGCGGCTCCCGTACCTTCGGCGTCGGGTACGCCCCCTCCAACTTCCTGAATTCAATGTATACCGGGATCATCCGCAACCTGCTCACGGCGACCGGACTCTCGCAGGACGCGTCCCCGTCCTATTATCTCGTTGCCGCGCTGTTCTTCCTTGCGTCGACCGTCCCCGCGATCCTGACGATCGGATTCGGCTACTGGATGGGCGTGAACGAGAAACGGATCATCCCCGCCAAGCGCCCCGAAGGCGGCAAGTAATACCGCATAGAAATAGATCGACCCCCATATCCTGTACCGAACGGGAAGGGGGTCTTTTCTTATGTCCCACGGGTGGTTTTTTCGTCGCTTTTTCGCGGCGGGTCTGTCGGTCCTGCTTCTTCTTTTGTTTTCCACCCGGACGGTGTTCGCCGGGACGGTCGAGACCGCCGCAGAGCCCCCTCCGACCGTGATCCTCGACGCGGGGCACGGCGGACCCGACGGCGGGGCGACCGGGGTCAACGGAGCCCACGACAAGGACCTCAATCTCGCGATGGTTCTTCTGATCGCCGACCTGCTCCGGGGAGAGGGGGTCGAGGTGATCCTCACGCGAACCGACGATTCGCTCCCGATCACCGAGGAACAGGACGGATCGGGACATAGGAAACGCTGGGACGTCACCAACCGGATCGCGTTCACCAAGCTCTATCCCGACGCTCTCTTCGTCAGTATCCACATGAATCTGTATCCCGTCGAAAAGGTCAGCGGACTGCAGGTCTGGTACGCGAAGACCGCGGGCAGCGCCGAACTTGCGGAAATCGTCCGGCGGCGGGTTGTCGCGGATCTTCAGCCGGAGAACAAACGGCAGTGCAAACAAGCCGACCGGTCCATCCGTCTGCTCGATTCCGCCGAGAGCGTCGCGATCCTTGTCGAGTGCTGATTTCTCTCCAACCGCGCCGAATGCGAAAAATTGTGCTCGCCCGATTATCAAAGAGAATTGTCTTTTTCGATTTTCTGTGCTATAATGGAATACGTAAATCAAAGAAACGGGACAAAGAGTTGAAACAACCGTTCCCGGGGAGTTGAAAATGGCAGTGAACAAACCGCCGAAACCCATCTTCGTCTGCGCCTCCTGCGGAGCGACCGCTTCGCGTTGGGTGGGGCGCTGTCCCGACTGCGGCGCGTGGAATACGATGGAGGAGACGACCGTTTCCCCCGAGCCCTCCCGCGCCGCTCCCGCGGTCGTCGCCCCGCGTTCCCCAGCCGTCAAGCTGTCCGACCTCGACGCGCCCTCGTATCTGCGGAGCGGGACGGGGATGGGAGAGCTCGACCGCGTGCTCGGAGGGGGGCTGGTCGAGGGGTCGGTCGTCCTGATCTCGGGCGAGCCGGGGATCGGTAAATCCACCATCCTGCTCCAGATCTCGGCGCACCTGTCCGAGTCCCGCCGCGTGCTCTACGTGACCGGCGAGGAATCGGGGGGACAGATCCGGCTCCGCTACGACCGTCTCGGGGTCAAGGGCGACCAGATCTTTCTTCTGACCGAGACCAATACCGACGCCATCCTCGGCGAGTGCAAACGCATCTCCCCCGACGTCGTCGTGATCGACTCGGTGCAGACGCTCTATTCCGAGCGCTTCTCTTCGGCTCCCGGTTCGGTAACGCAGGTCAGGGAAGGGGCGCTCGCCTTCATCACCTACGCCAAGACCGAGGGCGCCGCCGTGTTCTTCGTCGGACACGTCAACAAGGAGGGCGGCATCTCGGGACCCAAGATGCTCGAACATATGGTCGACGCGGTCCTCTACTTCGAGGGCGAGCGGACCCAGGCGTACCGCATCATCCGCGCGACCAAGAACCGTTACGGCTCGACCAACGAGATCGGCGTATTTGAAATGAGCGACCGGGGGCTTATCGAGATCCCGAATCCCTCCGAGGTACTGATCTCCGAGCGCCCCAAGAGCGTCAGCGGGAGCTGCGCCGGCTGCATCCTTGAAGGCACGCGCCCCCTGATCACCGAGATCCAGACGCTGGTGACCCCGACGGTCTACGCCGTCCCGAAACGCACCTCCGACGGCTTCGACTACAACCGGCTGGGGCTTTTGCTCGCGGTTCTTGAAAGACGGCTGGGGCTCCGCTTCTCCCAGAACGACGTTTACCTCAATATCGCGGGCGGACTCCGCCTCGACGAACCGGCGGCGGATCTGTCGGTCGCGCTGGCTCTGATCTCGGGCATCACCGACCGCACGCTTCCCGACGACCTGATCGCCTTCGGCGAGGTGGGGCTGGCGGGCGAGGTGCGCGCCGTACCCCGTACCGAATACCGGATCAAAGAGGCGGTGCGGCTGGGCTTCCACACCGTCCTGATCCCCAAACGGCAGAAGAGAAAAGACCTGACCGTTCCGGCGGACGTCAGACTGGTCGGGGTCTCCTCGCTCTACGAGGTTCTGCCCTTCCTCGTCAAGAAAGAGAACGGGGAAGACGGGAAATGAAACGCCCGACCCAGCGCGAGACCAATCCCTTTCCGTACAGCGACGACAACAAGCGCTATCACACCTTTGATTACTACCTGAAACGGAGGTACGGCGGCAAGTGCGCGGTCATCCCGCTCGACGCCGGTTTTTCCTGTCCGAATATCGACGGAACGAAGGGAACGGGCGGCTGCATTTACTGCTCCGGATGGGGCAGCGGCGACTTCGCTCCGTCGCCCGATCTGCCGCTTTCCGAACAGTACGCCGTCCAAAAGGCGAAAATCTCGGAAAAGTGGACTTGCACCCGCTTCATCCCGTACCTGCAGGCGCACTCCAACACCTACGCGCCCCTCGAACGGCTGAAACCGGTCTACGATCTTCTGCCGACCCTTCCGGGCGCCGTCGCCGTCCATATCGCGACCCGCCCCGACTGCCTCTCTCCCGCGATCGGGGAATTGCTCCGCGAACTGTCGGAGAAGATCGATCTGACCGTCGAACTCGGCTTGCAGACGGTCTCGGACAAAACGGCGGAGATCATCAACAGACGCCATTCCCTCGACGATTTTCGCGCGGGATTCGAGCTTCTGCGGAACGCCGTCCCGAAGGCGCGGATCTCTGTCCACCTGATCGACGGACTGCCGGGCGAGACCGAGGACGATATGCTCCGCTCCGCGAAAACGGTCGGGGAGATTGGCGCGGACGAGGTCAAGATCCATCTGCTCCACGTCCTCGACGGAACGCCGCTCGCCGACGCGTACCGGAGAGGGGAATACGTCCCGATGACCTTTGACGGCTATATCGCGATCGTCGCGGAACAGTTGACTCTGCTCCCGCCCTCCTGCGTGATCGGTCGGTTGACCGGCGACGGCGACCGAAGGACCCTGCTCGCCCCGCTCTGGAGCGTCCCGAAGCTCGCCGTGATCGACGCGATCGACCGTCTGCTTTTTGAGAACGGCTTGTATCAGGGATGCCGCCTTTGATCCCCCCATCCGATATCGGATCGGGGGACTTTTTTGCTTTTTTTGTGCATATACGCCAAAAAAGAGCCGGATTATTCTACATCCGGACGGGCGAAAGTTCCGAAAAAGCGATTGATTTTCTTTTTCTTTTCCTGTATAATATCCCTGTGACGGTCATACGCCGTCTGCATCCCGAAAAAAAGAAGGAGCGCACTCATTATGGAAAAAATCAGCACGAAATCCCTTCGCAACGTCGTCCTGCTCGGACACGGAGGGAGCGGCAAGACCTCGCTCGCAGAGGCGATGCTCTACCTCACCAAGAATACCGACCGGCTGGGCTCGGTGACCGCGGGGAACACGGTCTGCGACTATGACCCCGAGGAGATCCGCCGCGGCTTTTCGCTTTCCGCGTCTCTCGCGCCGTTCACCTGGAACGGGATCAAGATCAACCTGATGGACACCCCGGGCTACTTCGATTTCGAGGGCGAGGTCCGGCAGTGCGCCCGCGTTGCCGACGCCGCCGTGATCGTCGTGGACGGTAAGACCGGGATCCAGGTCGGGACCGAGCTCGCGTGGGACCTTGCCACCGACGCGAAGATCCCGAAGGCGTTTTTCATCAACCGTTTCGACGATAACGAAGCGCGGTTCAAGAAGGTCTACGACGCCCTGCGCGAGAAGTTCGGCGTCGCGGTCTGCCCGGTGCAGATCCCGGTGATCGACGGCTCGGAGGTCGTCGGATTCGCCAACCTGATCGACCGCGTGATGTATATGTTCGACTCCAAGAGCGGCGGATACACCTGCCTCGACATTCCCGAGAAGCACAACGACTTCATCGAGGAGTTCCGCGGCATGCTGTTCGAGTCGATCGCGCAGACCAGCGAGGAGCTGATGGAGAAGTTCTTCAACGAGGAAGAGATCACCCGCGACGAGGCGGTCGAGGCTCTTCACGAGGGCATCATCCACGGCGAGATCGTCCCGGTCTTCTGCGGCGCCGCCGTCAAGATGTGGGGCATCAAGACCCTGCTCGACACCATCGCCGATTCCTTCCCGCGTCCCACCGCCCGCAAGGTCGAGCACGGCTTCAGCGAGGACGGCAAGGCGATCGAGATCCCGATCGAACCCGAAGGCGAGACTTCGATTTTCATCTTCAAGACCGTCGCGGATCCCTTCGTCGGCAAGATGTCTTTCTTCAAGGTGATGAACGGGGAACTCGCAAAAGACGCGACGCTCCGCAACACCACGAACGGACAGGTCGAGAAGTTCGGACGGCTCTATATGATGCGCGGCAAGAAGCAGACCGACGTCGAGGTCCTCTGCTGCGGCGATATCGGCGTGACCGCGAAGCTGGTCAACACCAACACCAACGACACCCTGACCGCGAAGGCGGAGAACTTCCGCTACGCGCCGGTGGTCTTCCCGTCCGCCTATATGACCATGGCGATCGTGCCGAAGGCGAAGGGCGACGAGGACAAGATCTCGCAGGGCATCACCCGTCTGCTCGAAGAGGATCCCACCTTGAAATACGAGAACAATCCCGAGACCAAGCAGCTGACCGTTTCGGGTCTCGGCGATATGCACCTCGACGTCCTGACGGCGAAGTTGAAGGCACGCTTCGGGACTTCGGTCGACCTGACCGAGCCGAAGATCGCCTACCGCGAGACCATCAAGGGCAAGTCCGACGTCGAAGGGAAGCACAAGAAGCAGTCGGGCGGTTCGGGTCAGTACGGTCACGTCAAGATCCGCTTCTCCCACGGGGAAGAGGAGGGTCTTACCTTCACCGAATCGGTCTTCGGCGGCTCGGTTCCGAAGCAGTACTTCCCGGCGGTCGAAAAGGGACTGCAGGAGTGCATGGAACACGGCGTTCTGGCGGGCTACCCGATGGTCAATCTCGCGGCGGAGCTCTACGACGGTTCCTACCACGAAGTCGACTCCAACGAAATCTCCTTCAAACTCGCCGCGCGGCTTGCGTATAACGCCGGTCTGCCGCTTGCGAAACCCGTTCTGCTCGAGCCGATCGGGACGCTCAAGGTCGTGATCCCCGCAGATTACGTCGGCGACGTTTACGGCGATCTGCCGAAGCGCCGCGGCCGCATCATGGGGACCGAGACCGCCGACAAGAACGGCTATCAGGTCGTTGTGGCGGAAGTGCCGAAGGCGGAGATGGCGGACTACGTGATCTCGCTCCGCGCCATGACCCAGGGCAGAGGACGCTTCGACTACGAAGTCGTCCGCTACGAAGAGGTCCCGGGACCCATCGCGCAGAAGATCATCGACGAGGCGAAGAAGAACGCCGAATAATCCCGACATAACAGGGGACTGCCGCGCCGGAACGGGGAGGATCAGCCGAAAAACGGTTACCTCCTCCGTTCCCCCGCGTCGGTCCCCCGCGCCTGTACAGACAACACGGAAAAAGGATTCGCTATGAGCAAAAAGAAAAAGACCCCGACGGAAGAAACCCCGTCGGAGGTTACGTCAGAAGCGAAAAAACCGCAACAAAAGAAAAAACGGCGGCGGCACTTCGGCGACCGCTACGAGGGAAGACGGCTGCGCACCCTCGCTCCGATGCAGTACGTCATCCCCTACATCATGAAGGTCCGCGCCGACTCTCAAAACCACTTTGAGGATCGGATCGATATGGATATCCTCGACGCCTACTGCGCCAAAAAACAGGCGGAGGGGCTGACCGGATTCGGCGCCCTGCACGCGATCCTCGCCGCCTACGTCCGCACCGTCGCGGAGCGCCCGGGGATCAACCGTTTCGTCGCGGGTCAGCACGTATACGCGCGGCACAATATCGTCGCGAATATGACCATCAAAAAGAAGATGGGGCTGGATTGTCCCGACACCGTGATTAAGGTGATCTTCGATCCCTCGGACACCGCCGACGACGTCTACCGCAAGTTCAAAGAGACGGCGGATAAGGCGACCTCCGACGACACCGATTTCGACAATACGGCGGGTTTCCTCCGTCACATCCCGGGGCTGGTCCTGCGCGGTGTGATCGGGCTGCTCCGCTTCCTCGACTATTTCGGGCTCCTGCCGCGGGGACTGGTCAAAGTCAGCCCCTTCCACGGCTCGCTCGTCATTACCAGTATGGGGTCGCTCGGGATCAACGCGATCTACCACCATCTCTACGATTTCGGCAACGTCCCCCTCTTTTTCTCGTACGGGAAGCGTCGCACCGAAAACGAGCTGCAGCCCGACGGCACGGTTTGCACCCGCAAGTTCGTCGATCTGCGCGTCGTGACCGACGAGCGGACCTGCGACGGGTATTACTACGCCTCGGCGTTCAAGATCATGCAACGGTACCTTTCGCACCCCGATCTCCTCGATTCGCCCCCCGAGACGGTGAAAGAGGATATAGACTGACTCCCGAAAAACCGAAAAACACTTGACAAAGGAAACGCGCCGAATTATAATATACTTGTATAGTTTTTTTCACCCGGCGTCTGCCCGGGAATCCATAAGAAAGCGGTCGGTGAGATGAGAAAAGTCTTCACGTTTCTTCTTATCCTGTTTCCGTTCCTGAATCAGTTCGGGCTGCCGGTCAAAGTGCCGGTGCTGACCTCTCATTTCTCGATCGGATATCTCGTTCTGCTCCCGGTCGCCCTTATCTGGCTGCTCCTGAAGATCCCGACCGAGGGACTTTTCAGGATCAAGACCTACGGTTTCTCCGGCTATATCCTGTTCCTTCTCGTCGCTGCTTTCTCTGCTGTGATGGCGCGGCGGAATTCGTTCTACGCCGGCAACGGCAAGCTGCTCGATCTCGGGATCTTCATCCTGTTCTGGCTGATCGTTCTGTACGCCTCCCGCGACGTCTTCAACGTGAAGTTCGGGATGGCGTGCTATTCCGCCCTCGCCGTGATCTTCTCGGCGTATTTCATCCTGCAGTTCGTCGTATTTGCGATCAAGGGGATCTACCTTCCGACCGTCTTCCGCGATTTCTACGTTTTCGGCGGTTCCTACGTCGACGCTTTCAAGGCGACGGGAACCCCCACGTCGCTCTTCACCACGACCGAAGGCTACGCTCTCTACTGTCTGCCCGCCGTCGCGTATCTGCTCCTCTGGGATCGGATCGGCTTCAACGGGCAGGAATTCATCTGCGCCGTGGTCATTTCGGCGGGTCTGGTACTCACCAAGAACGTGCCGATCATCGTCGCGCTCTCGTTGATCTGGGGGCTCTACGTCCTGTTCATTCTGGTCTACTTTATCGTCCATCCTTACGACGGGATGTACCGCTTCACGCATCAGAAACCCTCGCGCGTCGTGCTGCAGATCGTTTTCCCGCTCGTCGCACTTGCCGGCGGCGCGGCGGTGTAGTTCACCGGCGGCCGTTTCTCCAAGCTGATCTCGGGCGTCCTCGGGATGATCCGCGATCCGGCTTTGACCTCGGGATTTGAGGCGGCGGGGCTGGCGGGGAACCACGGCGGGTTTATCCGGCTCTTCGGCTGCGGCGTCGGGAACGTGAAGAACTACCTCGAGTCCTGCGGCGTGGATCTTCCCGCGAACATGGGCGCGATCGGCTACGTTTTCCTGTCGGTCGGGCTGGTCGGGCTGATCGTCTACGTCGGCGCGCTCTTCTCGCTGCTCTCGACCCGGCGGGGCAAGTTCGGCTTCGGGATGGCGGCGCTCTCGCTCTTCCTCGCGGCCTTCGGGAATATGGTGTTCCTCGATATCTCGGTGTTCTGGATCCTGCTCGCGCTTGTCGCGAACGACAACGGCGAGATGTCCTTCCGCAAGTTCCTCCGACTCAGATAAAAAAACAACCCGGACGGCAAACTTCGTCCGGGTTTTTTTATTTGTTTTCAGCGGAAACGGGAATCGTAGGGGGTTGACCCGCCGTTTTTCTCCGGCTTTTGGATCGCGCCGAAGAGACGGAGCAGGAAATACCCGGCGGTGAAACACACGGCGTAGAGCACGGTGAAGATCATAACCGAGAGGAACACCGCCGCGGGACCCGAGATCTTGAGTTTTCCCGCCGCGACGAACACGATAAGGAACGCGGCGAGCAGGGTCGCGTAGTGGATCAGGATGCGGAGAACGATATGCAGCCCCCTGACCGTCAGCAGCCGGTTCGCCAGCGCGACGAGCAGGGAGAACAGAAGGATCAGAAGGAACTGGCGAAGGTTGATCGCCGGATCGAGCAGGGTCTCGTCCTCGCCGTTGACGATCGCGGCGACGAGGTAGAAGAAGACCGAGATCAGGGTACAGATCACGCAGCTCGAAACAAGGATCTTGCGGACGAACTCTTTTACCGTCATGGGGCGCCCTTTCTTTTTCGTTTGGACTTTTTCCGCTACTATCATAGCATATCGCGGACGGGATTGCAAGCCGCTTTCCCGATTCCGCGTATTTTTTTTATTTTATTCACGCGAAAATCACTCGGAATTGATTGACAAACCGCGATAATAAATGTATAATAAAGTGAATGATATGAATATGATCGGAGATTTACGTCCGATCGACGGGATAAGAAAGGAACTCCGCGGGTATGGCACAGGAAAGAAATATGACGAGACGCGAGGCGAGAGAGGCGATCGTATCGACCCTTTTCTCGTATGAATATACGCCCGAAAAGACGGCGGAGGAGCTGAACGCGGAGCGTATCGGCGTGCTCGGCGGGAAAGAGGACCTTTATATCTCCGAGGCGATCGAGGGGGTGCTTGCGAATCTCTCCGAGATCGACGGGCTGATCGAACGGTCCGCCGTCGGATGGGCGCTCGGGCGCATCTCCCGCGTGTCGCGCGCGATCCTGCGTCTTGCGTGCTACGAGATGCTGTACCGCCCCGATATCCCGCCGCTGGTCTCGCTCGACGAGGCGGTCGAGCTTGCGAAGAAATTTGACGACGAGAACGCCTACACCTTCGTCAACGGCGTTCTGAACCGCGCCATGCAGTCGGAGGAGGTTGCCCGGTCGCGCGGCGGGGAGAAGGGATGAATTCCCCCGTCTTCGTCGGTTTCGATACCAGCAACTATACTACTTCGCTCGCCGTCGTCGACTCGGAAGACCGGGTGATCGCCAACCTGAAGCAGCCGCTCGCGGTCTCGGAGGGGGAACACGGTCTGCGCCAGTCCGACGCGGTCTTTCAGCACGTGAAGAACCTGCCCCTGCTCGCCGAGCGCGTCGCCCCGTACCTTGAGGGGCGAGAGATCCTCGCCGTCGGGGTGTCCGAACGCCCGCGCGACCGCGACGGGTCGTATATGCCGTGTTTTCTCGCGGGGATCGCCGCCGCTTCAAACGCCGCGTCGCTTTCGGGTCTGCCGCTCTACCGTTTTTCGCACCAGTCCGGGCATCTGATGGCGGCGATCGTGTCGTCGCGCCGCTTCGACCTGCTTGACAAACCCTTCTACGCCTACCACGTATCGGGCGGGACCACCGAGCTGCTCGCCGTCTCGCGCACCGAAAACGGATTCGATTCCGAGATCGTCGGGGGGACCCGCGACCTCAACGCCGGACAGGTGATCGACCGGATCGGCGTCGCGCTTGGAGTACCGTTTCCCGCGGGACCGGGGCTTGAAAAACTCGCTCTCGGCTATACGGGAAAGATCCCGAAGAGAAAGCCCGCGGTAAAGGACGGCTTCGTCAACCTCTCGGGGCTTGAAAATCTCGCGCTTGACCTTTACAAGAAAACCGAAGATCCCGGACAGGTCTCCGCCTTCGTTTTCGAACATATCGCGGAGGCGATCGTCGAAATGACCGCCGAGACGTTTGCCGAATACGGTCCCCGCGACCTGCTCTGCGCCGGGGGCGTGATGAGCTCGACCATCCTGCGCGGCAGGATCACGGAGCGATTCTCCGCGTCGTTTGCCGAGCCCGCGCTTTCGTCCGACAACGCCGTCGGGATCGCCGCCCTAACCGCCCGCGCCTATAAACGCGAGAGGGGCGAAGGGGGAAAGGAGACGCCGTGAATCAGGAATCCTTCGATATCCCCGTCTCCGCGCCGCAAAACGACGGCGTGCTTTCGGTCTCGCAGCTGAATCAATACGTCAAGACGCTCCTTGAGGGCGACGACGTCCTGCAGTCGGTCTCGGTGCGCGGCGAGATCTCCAACTTCTCGCAGCCCAAATCCGGGCATCTGTATTTCTCGCTCAAAGACGGCGACGGGCTGATCCGCTGCGTGATGTTCCGCTCGCGGGCGCAGTTCGTGAAGTTCCCGCTGCAGGACGGTCTTTCGGTCGTCGCGCGCGGCGCCGTCACGCTCTACCCGAAGAACGGGGAATACCAGCTTTACGTTTCGGCTCTTTCCCGCGACGGGGTGGGTTCGCTCTACCTCGCGTACGAGAAGCTTCGCGCCAAACTGGAATCCGAGGGGCTCTTCGACGAGGAACGCAAGAAGCCTCTGCCGCAGTACCCGAAAAAGATCGGGATCGTCACGTCTCCTACCGGCGCCGCGATCCGTGATATGCTCCGCATCCTGAAACGGAGATTCCCTCCGGCGGAGATCCTGATCGTTCCCGCCGCGGTACAGGGCGCGAGCGCCCCCGCGGAGCTTGCCGATGGGATCCGCCGTCTCAACCTGCGGGACGATATCGACGTCATCATCATCGGACGGGGCGGGGGATCGTTTGAAGACCTGTTCTGCTTCAACGACGAGACCCTCGCGCGAACCGTCGCCGCGTCGAAGATCCCGGTGATCTCGGCGGTCGGACACGAAACCGACTTCACCATCTGCGACTTCGTTTCGGATCTGCGCGCCGCCACCCCGTCGAACGCGGCGGAACTCGCCGTTCCCGACCGCGCCGAACTGCTCTCCGCTCTGTACGCCCTGCCGACCCGTCTTGCGCGCGCCCTGACCCGCGAGAACGAGCGCAGGCGCGAGCGGCTCGATTCGCTCGTCGGCAGACCGATCTTTCTTAGACCCGAGACCCTTACCCGCGACCGGATGCGGGACGTCGACGCGTTATCCGACCGCGCCGTGTCCGCCGTCCGCGCCGCGTATTCTTCCAAGCGCGAGGGATTCACCGCGCTCGCGGCGACCCTGACGGCGCTCAATCCTCTGGCGACGCTGTCCCGCGGCTACGCCATCGCCGAGACCCCGGAGGGAAGACCCGTGGTTTCGGTCGGCGAACGCGCCGTGGGCGACCCCGTCGACGTGGTTTTACCGGACGGCAAACTTTCGACCGTCGTCCGCGCGATCACGCCAAAACGGCAAATCGGAACAGGAGATGGAAAATGACCGCACCGAAAAATAACGGAAAGAACGAAGCGACCTTCGAAGAGGCGCTTGCGGAACTCGGAAAACTCGTCGAACAGCTTGAGGGCGGAAAACTCCCGCTCGCCGAGTCGCTCGACGTGTACGAGAAGGCGATCGCCTTGTCCTCCCGTTGTACCAAACTGCTCGAGGACGCGGAGCAGAAGATCAAGCTGCTCTCGGGCGGCGACGAATGCCCCTTCGATCTCTCCGACGGGGAGGATTCCTGACCGTGTTTCCCGTGAAGGAAGAACTCGCGGAGTACGCCGGTCGGGTCGAAAAGCGGCTCGCCGGGCTGATCCCCGACGCCGACCCCGAAACGGTCGTTATCTCCGAAGCTATGCGCTACGCCGCGCTCGGAGGGGGAAAGCGGATCAGACCCTATCTCGTCTACGCGTTCTCCCGCCTGTCCTCGGGCGACCCCGCCGTTGCGCTCGACTTCGGCTGCGCGCTTGAGATGATCCATTCGTATTCGCTGGTCCACGACGATCTGCCCGCGATGGACAACGACGTATTGCGGCGTGGGAAACCCACCTGCCACGTCGCCTACGGCGAAGCCAACGCGATTCTGGCGGGCGACGGTCTTTTGACCCGCGCGTTCGGGGTCGCGGCGGCTTGCAACACCGCAGCGGAGACCGTCCGCCGCGCCGTCGCGGAGCTATCCGACGCCGCAGGCTACGCCGGGATGGTCGGCGGGCAGACGCTCGATATCGCGACCGAGGGTAAGCTCGTGACCAAAGAAACGCTGACCAAGCTCCAGCGGCTGAAAACCGGGGCGCTGATCCGCTGCGCCTGCCGGCTCGGGTGTATTTCCGGCGGGCTTTACGACGGAGAACTTTTTGACGCCGCCGACGTCTACGCCGAGAAGATCGGGCTCGCGTTCCAGGTGATCGACGATATCCTCGACGGCGTGGGGGATCCCGCGCTGCTCGGCAAATCGGTCGGCAAGGACGAGGCGAGCGGAAAGACCACGTGGCTCTCGCTGCTCGGTAGAGACGGCGCGGAGGCGTTTGCAAACGAACTGACGCGGCAGGCGACCGACGCCGTGAAACCCTACGACAAAGAGGGAAGACTCGCTTCTCTTGCGGAGCTCCTTCTCAACCGAAAGAAATGATCCGCGCCGACCTGTATCTCGTAAAGGAAGGGCTAGTCTCCGGGCGCGACGCCGCGAAACGGCTGATCGCCGACGGCAGCGTATTGATCGACGGAAAGACGGTCTCGCGCCCCTCCGCACAGGTGGACGAGACGACCCCGCACAAGGTCGAGCTCCCCGAAAAGGGATACGCCAGCCGCGGCGGGCTGAAGCTTGAAGGAGCCCTCGACGCGTCGGGGTTATCCCCGGCGGGGCTGGTCGCGCTCGATATCGGCGCTTCGGGCGGCGGTTTCACCGATTGTTTGCTCCGGCGCGGCGCCGTTTCGGTCTACGCGCTCGACAACGGGCACGGACAGCTTGCCGAATTTTTGCGGAAAGATCCCCGCGTGACCGTGATGGAGGGCTATAACGCCCGCGATCTCAAACGCGCGGATTTCCCGATCCCTCCGCGCTTTATCACGATGGACGTTTCGTTCATCTCGCAGACGCTGATCCTGCCGTCGCTTGCCGCGATGCTCGATCCCGGTGCGATCCTCGTTTCGCTCGTCAAACCCCAATTCGAGGTCGGACGGGCGGGGGTCGGACGGGGCGGCATCGTCAAGGATCCGGCGCTCAGGCAGAAAGCGAAGGAGAACGTGATCTCGTTCGCCGCCACCCTCGGTTTTACCTTCCTCGGCTCCCGCGTCTCGCCCATCCTCGGCGGCGACGGGAACGAGGAATATCTCGTATGGTTCTCGTTCGACGGGAACGGAAAGGACGAAGGAAAATGAAAGCCATCGGCTCGATCCTTTTGCGCCCCAACGCCAAGAAGGACGACGGTTTCGCCGTATCGTGCAAGACCGCCCGTTATCTGATCTCCCGCGGCGCCGCGGTAACCGTGCCCGACGCGCTTCTCCCCGCGTTTGCGGGGACCGGCGTAACGGGGGAGAAAACGGGTCCCGCGCCCGACCTGATCCTCGCGCTCGGCGGGGACGGAACGGTGCTCGCCGCGTCTCAGGACGCGATCGCGCGCGACGTGCCGCTGCTCGGGATCAATATGGGGCGGCTCGGGTTTTTGGCGGAGCTTGAGACCGATCAGCTCGCGCGGCTCGAAGCCCTGTTCACGGGCGACTATACCGTTTCGCGCCGGATGACCCTTTCGGTGACGGCTGACCTCGGGGAAGGGGAGTTCGAGCTTCCCGGCTGTCCCTTGAACGACGTGGTCTTCTCGCACGACCGCGGCGACGGGCTCGCCCTGCTCTCGCTTTCCGATCAGGCGGGGAACGTCATCGATTACCACGCCGACGGGCTGATCCTTGCGACCCCGTCGGGATCGACCGCCTATACGCTCTCGGCGGGCGGACCCGTGATCGACGACGCAATGGACGCGATCTGCGTGACCCCCGTCTGCCCTCATTCGTTCTTCAACCGCTCGGTCATCTTCGGCTCCGACGCGGTTTTGACGGTCGAGAACCGTTCTCCCCTCGGGCGCGACGCGACGGTCTCGCTCGACGGGAAGGAGCCGCTGCGCGTACCGTTCGGCGGCGTCGTCACCGTCAAACGCTCGGATCACCCTCTGAAAATGCTCTCGCTCGACCGCCACGCCGTCCTCTCCACGCTCAACCGCAAGATGCAGATGGCGGATATGAAGTACCGCAACGAGTAAACCCCGTCGGAAGACGATAAAAAACGCGATAGATGGAAATAGGAGGATACGAAATGAAAAAGAAAAGACAAGCCGCGATCCTGGAACTCGTCGAGAAGTTCGACATCGACACGCAGGAGGCGATGCTCGCCCGTCTGAAAGAGGAGGGCTTCACCGTCACGCAGGCGACCGTTTCCCGCGACATCCGCGAACTCAAGCTGGTCAAAGAGAGCGGAAAGGACGGGAAGGTCCGCTACGCCCTGACCACCAAGCGCGACGCGCAGTCGCCCAAGTTCAACAGCGCCCTGACCGAATCCATCGTCCGGGTGGATTACGCCGGGAACCTTGTCGTCGTCAAGACCTATCCGGGGCTTGCCAACGCCGTCGCTACCTGCATCGACTCGGTGCGCCTGCCCGAGATCATCGGATGCGTGGCGGGTGACGACGCGATCCTCGTCGTCGTGCGGAGCGAGGCGGACGCCGCGTCCATCTCGGAGAGCTTCCGCACCATGATCCGGACCATCTGACCCTCCCCGCGGGAGACCGTCCCGCATCGTTCTTCGGAAAGGAAGACAACGGATGCTTTTATCGCTTTATATTGAGAATATCGCGGTCATCCGCCGCCTCTCGGTCGATTTCTCGTCGGGCTTCACCTCTCTGACGGGAGAGACCGGGGCGGGAAAATCGGTGATCCTCGAGAGCGTCAAGCTCCTCCTCGGCGGCAAGGCGGACAGGGAACTGATCCGCTACGGCGAGGAGTCCGCCGCTGTTTCGGCGGTCTTCGGCTCGCTCGGCGCCGCCGCGGAAAACGCGCTCGCCACATCGGGGGTCGATCTTGACGAGGACGGCAGCGTGCAGATCCGCCGCACCGTATCGAACGACGGCAAGAGCCGCGCCTGGATCAACGGACAGCCGGTCTCGCTCTCGCTGCTCCGCGACGTCGGGCGGTATCTCGTCGACCTGCACGGGCAGAACGAGAACCTGACGCTGCTCGACGAGAAGACATACGTCGCCACCCTCGACGGCTACGCCTCTTTACAGCCGAAGGTCGCCGGGTACCGCGAGGTCTATACGAAACTCGAAGAAGTGCGCCGCCGGCTCTCGGAACTCGACCGGGGGGAGGCGGAGCGTCTCCGCACCGTCGAGATGCTGCGCTATCAGATCGCGGATATCGACGCGGTCGATCCCAAACCGGGAGAGGACGTAGCACTGGAAGAAAAAGAGAAGAAGATCAAGAACCGCGAAAAGATCCTGCGCCAGACTTCTTTCGTCTACCGCGCCCTGAAGGGGGCGGAGCGGGGAAGCGTCCTGTTCCTGCTTGAAAAGAGCGTGCAGGCGCTCGAACCCTTGTCCGACCTCGTCCCGGAGCTTGCTCCCATCACGGAGGAGCTGTCGGACTGCCGCTACCGGATCGAGGACGCGGCGGAGCGCGTGTACGACCTGACCGACGCGGACGACGGCGATCCCACCGCCCTGATCGACAAGATCGAGGGGCGGCTGGACGCGTTCTCCAAACTGAAAAAGAAATACGGCGGCACGATCGACGAGGTCATCCGTTTCCGCGAGGAAGCGAAGAAGAAACTCGCTGACCTCGACGCCTCCGACGATACCGTGATCGAACTCCGTGAGAGCGAAAAAACGCTCTCCGCCGAGGCAAGACGGCTGGCGCTGTCTCTTCATAAGGAACGCGCCGCCGCCGCGAAGGAACTGGAGAAGAAGATCACCGAGATCCTGCTCTACCTCGATATGCCGAAGGTCGTCTTCCGCGTCGAGGTCCGCGACCGCGGGGAGGCGGGGCTGAAAGCCGACGGGTGCGACGACGTCCTGTTCGTCATGAGCGCGAACGCCGGGGACGAACCTCGTCCGCTCTCTCTCGTCGCCTCCGGCGGCGAGTTGGCGCGTACCTTCCTCGCCCTGAAGTGCGTCCTCTCGGAGAGGGCGCTCACCCCGACCATGATCTTCGACGAGATCGACACGGGGGTCTCGGGCAAAACGGCGCGCAAGATCGGCTACAAACTATCCGAACTTTCGAAGGGAACGCAGGTCTTCGCCGTCACCCATTCGGCGCAGATCGCCTCCCTTGCGGATACGCATCTCCTGATCTATAAGGAGGAAAAAGACGGGAAGACCGAAACGGGGCTCAGAACCCTCGACCGCGAGGGACGGCTCGACGAACTGTCGCGCATCCTCGGCGGTCTGACCGTCACCGAATCCCAGCGCAACGCCGCGCGGGATATGCTGGAACGAAAAGAGACCGAGCCCAATCGGTGAGTTCTGCCGGATACCTCCGCCGAATAGAATGAAACAGAAGTTCTGTTCATTCCGACGGAGGTATTCCAATGAATCGGGAAATCACAGCGGCGATCTCGTCCTGTCTTCTTGACGAACCCTGCCTGACCGTGCGCAAAAACGTCCCGCTCTCCCGTCTGACGAGTATGGGGGTCGGGGGGAACGCCGATTGCGTTCTTTCTCCGCGCGACGGCGGGTGTATGATCCGTTTGCTTGACCGGCTCCGCCTGTCTTCCGCGCCTTTCCGCGTGATTGGAAACGGCACCAACCTGATCGCTCCCGACGAGGGCTATCCCGGTATCCTCGTGCAGACGGCGGGGATCGACCGGATCTCGGTCACGGGAAACGTGCTGGTCGCGGGCGCCGGGGTTCCGCTCGGACGGGCGCTCCGCCGCGCGATGGAGGCGGGGCTATCCGGGCTGGAGGAGCTCTTCGGCATCCCCGGAACGGTCGGCGGAGCTCTCTATATGAACGCCGGCGCCTACGGGCGTGCCGTTTCCGATTGTCTCCGCTACGCGACGGTCTACCATCCCGCGTCGGGCGAGGTCACGGTCAGGACGCCGGGCTCGCTCGTCTTCGGCTACCGGACGGGTTCGATCCGGGAGGAGGGGATGATCGTTCTCTCCGCCGCCTTCGATCTTTCACCCTCCGACCCCGCGACGGTCGCGGGGAAGATGAACGAAATACTCGAAACAAGAAACGCCGCCCAGCCCACGGGTCTGAAAAGCGCCGGCTCGTTCTTCCGCCGTCCCGCCCCCGATATCCCGGCGGGAAAATTGATCGCGGAGGCGGGCTGCGCGGGGCTGACCGAGGGGGGCGCCGCCGTCTCGACCCTGCACGCCGGGTTTATCGTCAATACCCGCGGAGCTACCGAGCGCGACGTCCGACGGCTCGCGGAGCGGGTGCGGGATATAGTAAAGGAAAAGACCGGCTTCGTTCTGGAGCCGGAGGTCGAATATCTCTCCGATCTGTAAGGCGGATCGGGAAAACGGGATTGAAAAAGGGAAGGAGGGGAAAGATATGTCGTTTTCGGGCGATTTCCGGCACTCGCTGCTTGAAGGGCGGGCGAAGGGCAAATGCTGCCGCGCCGCCTTCGTTTCGGGATATCTCACCGGGGCGGGTACGCTTTGTGACGGCGCCGTCCGTATGAACTACGTCGATCCCGAAGCCGCTGCCGTCCTCTCCGAATATCTTCCCGCCTTCGACCGCGCCGCGACCCTCACCGCCGAAGGGGAGCGCCGCGTGAAGATCATGACCGTCACCGGACGCGCCGCCGTTGACCTTGCGTCCGACCCCGCGCCCGCGTTCCCCGAGTTCCGGTGCAACCTCTGCAAGGCGAACTACCTTGCGGGTCTTTTCGCCTCCTGCGGGCGGGTGTCCGACCCCGCGCGGGAATGGAGGCTGGAGTTCTCCTGCGGCGACCACCGCGAACGGCTTCTGTCGGTATTTTCGCGCCTCGGTTTCGACGCCAAAACGACCGATCGGCGGGACGAGCGGCTGCTCTACCTCCGCTCCTCGTCCGCGATCCTCGATTTCTTCGCCCTGACGGGGGAGAGCGACTTCTATTTCGGGCTGATGAACGGCTCGATCAAGCGCGAGATCCGCAACAGCGCCAACCGTCTCGCCAACTGCGAGGCGAACAATATCGCGAAAGCGATCTCGGCGTCGGACGAGCAGGTCAAGGCGATCAGATATCTTGAAAAACACAAACTGACGGGGGGACTCGATCCGACCCTGATCGCGTGCGCGCGGCTGCGGCTCGAAAACCCCGACAAGACCTTATCGCAGCTTGCGGCGATCGCCGTCCCCCCGGTCTCCCGGGCGGGGCTGAATCACCGTCTGCACCGTCTCTGCGAGATCGCGGAACAGCACCGCGAAAAGAACGAAGGACAAGCCAAAAAGGGAAAGGAGGCGGCAAAGTGAGCCGGTTCGTTCATCTCCATCTGCACAGCGAATACAGTCTGCTCGACGGCGCCTGCCGCGTCCGGGATATCCCGCAGGCGGCGAAGGAGGCGGGGCATACCGCCGTCGCCCTGACCGACCACGGCGTGCTCTACGGCGCGGTCGCGTTCTACCGTGCGTGTAAGGACGCGGGGATCAAACCCATTATCGGATGCGAGGTCTACGTCGCGGAGCGCAGCCGCTTCAGCAAAGAGGGAAGATCCGACGCGTCGGGCAACCATCTGATCCTTCTCGTCGAGAACGAGAAAGGGTATAAAAACCTGATCTATCTGGTGTCCAAGAGCTTCACCGAGGGCTTCTATTCCAAGCCACGGATCGACCTCGAACTGCTCCGCGCCCATCACGAGGGGCTGATCGCCCTGTCCGCTTGTATGGCGGGGGCGGTGCCGCGCGCGATCCTCGCGGGGGATATGGAGGGCGCCGTCCGCATCGCGCGCGAACTGAACGCGATCTTCGGGGCGGGGAACTTCTACCTTGAACTGCAGGACCACCGGCTGCAGGACGATCAGATGGTCTGCCGCGGGCTCCGTACCGTTTCCGAGCGGACGGGGATCCCCATGGTCGCGACCAACGACGTGCATTATCTCCGCCGCGCCGACGCCGAAATGCAGCAGCTCCTGCTCTGCATCCAGACCGGGCGCACCGTCGCGGAGGGAAGACCGATCGGCTTTGAGACCGACGAGTTCTACTACAAAACGACCGAGGAGATGGAACGGCTCTTCCCGGAGCTCCCCGACGCGCTCGAGAATACCGCCGCGATCGCCGACCGCTGCAGCTTCGACTTCACGTTCGGAAAATATACGCTCCCGAGTTTCCCGGAGACCGACGGGATCCCCCACGCCCGGGCGCTCCGCGACCTTGCCTTCCGCGGGCTTGACGAACGCGCCGCGCGCGGCGAGATCGACTTTGCGCTTCACCCGAGAGACGAGGATATCTCGCGTATCGAATACGAGCTTTCGGTCATCGACAAGATGGGGTTCAACGAATACTACCTGATCGTCCGCGACTTCGTCACGTGGGCGAAGACCCACGGCGTTCCGGTGGGACCGGGGCGGGGTTCGGGCGCGGGGAGTCTCGTCGCCTACTGCGTCGGGATCACCGAGGTCGATTCGCTCCGCTTCAACCTTCTGTTTGAACGCTTCCTCAACCCCGAGCGTATCTCGATGCCCGATTTCGACGTCGATTTCAGCGACGAAAAGCGCGATCGGGTGATCGCCTACGTCAAGGAGAAATACGGAGAAGATCACGTCTCGCAGATCGTGACCTTCGGTACGCTCGCGCCCCGCGCGTCGGTCCGCGACGTGGGACGGGCGCTCGGGATGCCCTATTCCGACGTCGACCGGGTCGCCGGGAGGATCGGGCTGCAGGACGAGACCATCGACGGCGCCCTGAAACGCCCGGAACTGCGTGAAATGTACGACTCGTCGGAGGAGACCCGGCGCCTGATCGACACGGCGAAACGGGTCGAGGGGATGCCGCGGCACGCCTCCACCCACGCCGCCGGTATCGTCATTACCAAAGAGCCGGTCTCGGCTTACGTTCCCCTCGCCGTCAGCGGGGAGGCGACCGTGACCCAGTTCGATATGGACACCGTCGCCCTGCTGGGTCTTGTCAAGTTCGACTTTCTCGGCATCCGCTACCTGTCGGTGATCGAGGAGACCGAAACGACGGTACGCAAGAAAGAGCCCGGATTCGACCTCGCGAAGATCGACCTCGACGATCCCGCGGTCTACCGGATGATCTCGGCGGGGCAGACCCTCGGCGTTTTCCAGCTCGAAAAGAACGGGATGCGCCGGGTGCTCCGCCGGCTGAAACCCACCTGCTTCGAGGATCTGATCGCCGTCATCGCGCTCTACCGTCCGGGTCCTATAGACTCGATCGAGACCTTCGTCCGCCGCAAGCACGGGGAGGAGCCCATCACCTACGAGATCCCCGAACTGAAAGAGATCCTCGACGTCACCTACGGCTGCATCGTCTATCAGGAACAGGTGATGCAGATCTTCCGTTTGCTCGCCGACTATTCGCTCGCGCGTGCGGATCTGGTGCGCCGCGCCATCTCGAAAAAGAAGGCGGACGTGCTCGAAAAGGAGCGCAACGCGTTTCTCGAAGGGACCGCGCGGCACGGGATCGACCCCGAAAAGGCGACCGCGTTGTTCGACGAGATCGCTGCGTTCGCCGACTACGCCTTCAACCGGAACCACGCCGCCGCCTACGCGATGCTGGTCTACCGGACGGCGTACCTGAAAGTGCGCTATCCCCGCGAATATATGGCGGCTCTGATGTCGTCGGTGGTCGGCAGGACCGACAAGCTCGCCGAATACACCGCCGAATGCGCGCGTTCCGGGATCCGCGTGCTGCCCCCCGACGTCGGGTGCGGCGAGATCGGCTTCTCGGTCACGCGGGAGGGCATCCGCTTCGGGCTTCTCGCCGTGAAGGGGGTCGGGCGCCAGTTCCTCGAAATGGTGATCGCCGAACGCAACCGCCGTCAATTCTCGGATTTCCCGGATCTGATCCGCCGTCTGTCGGGCAGGGAACTCAACCGCCGGCAGGTCGAGGCGCTCATCAAATGCGGCGCGCTCGATTTCTTCGGGGAGACCCGGCGCACCCTGATCGAGGCGTGCGAATCCCTGATCGCCGCAGAACAGACCAAGGCGCGTTCCGCCGTGTCCGGGCAGATGGATTTCTTCTCGCTCGGCGGGGAGGACGTCGCCCCCAAGACCGATTATCCCCGGCTCCCCGAATACGACCGGCGGGAGCTGATCGCGTTTGAACGCGACGCCATCGGCACGTCGTTTTCGGGCAACCCGCTCGACGATTACGCCGACGACGAGAAGAACACGCCCCACACCCCGCTCTCGGAGCTCCGCCGTTCCCCCGACGAGGAGGACGAGCCCGAGGACGTTCCGGCTGGAGGGGAAAAAGAGACCGTTTCGGTCCTCGGCGTGGTTTCGACCCTGACCGAAAAGGACACCAAAAACGGCGACCGGATGGCGTTCCTCACGCTCGCCGACCGGACGGGCGAGATCGAAGTGATCGTTTTCCCGAAGCTGTTCCGCCGCGTCTCTTCGTATCTGCGTCCCGAATCGGGGATCGCGGTCACGGGAGAGGTCGACCTGAAGGAGGGCGCGAACGCCAAGATCCTCGCGCAGTCGATCCGACCGCTGAGAAAGAACGGCGAGGAGGACAAGCAGGGAAGAACGCTTTATCTGCGCGTCCCGTCGCTTGATTCCCCCGAGGCGAAGCGGGCGGTCTCGGAGATCGAAAACGAGCCCGGCGAGATCCGCGTCGTTTTCTACGATCTCACGAAAAAGACCTACGCGAACTACACGGCGCACGGCGCGTCGGGCAGTCCGGGGCAGCTCGCGCGGCTGACCGGGGCGCTCGGAGAGGGTTCCGTGGTTTTGCGGTAAGCGCGCCGTTTCTCCTTGACAATACCAAACGCGCGTGATATACTATACGGTGCCGGAATCCGGGGAAAACGACCGCCCGTCCGGTTTTTCACGCGAAGAAAGGAAAAAACAATGGTTCTCTGTAACGTCACACCCGACGTGGTGCTGATCCTCGGTCTGTTCCTCGGGCTCGTGCTCGGGTTCAAGCTTGGCTTCGTCCGCGTCCTTTTCTCGGGATTCTTCAAACGCATCATCGCCCTGATCTGCGCGATCCTGCTCTCCAAGCCCATCGGGCGGCTGATCGGCGAACGCTTCTTCTACGGCGGGGTCGCCGACTGGATCGAAAAGACGCTGACCAAGGCGCTCGGTGAGAATACCGGCGCGGCGTCGGGGGATACTCTCTACGAAAATCTCCCGCGCGTGGTGCGCTGGATCGTCGACCTGCTCCATCTCGAAGTGTCCGCCGAGGGGACCATCCGCGAGATCTCCGAGAAGATCGCCTCTCCCGTCGCCAACGTCATCGGGGTCGTGATCGCGGTCATCCTTCTCTATATCCTGTTCCGGATCGCCTTCGGGCTGTTCCGCGCCATCCTCAACAAGATCATGAACCTGCCGGTGCTGGTGATCTTCAACAAGATCCTCGGCGTGATCTTCGGCTTCACCTTCGCGGTCCTCTTCCTGTGGCTGATCCTCTCGATCTACGCCGCGATCGGGGCGCGCTACGCGGGCGATCCCGGCTTCTTTGCAGACTTCGACCTTGAGAAGACGCTCGCCGCCAAATATCTCTCCGGCACGCGTCCGCTCGATTTCGTGTTCTCCATTAAGTAAAGAGACGGGAGAACTTATCAAGAGAAAGTACGGGTAATCCAATGGAAATGCAAATGTGCGCGCGGTGCAAGAAGCGGCTTGCCGTCGTCTTCATCACCCGCATGGAAAATAATCAGACGGTCAACGAGGGGCTCTGCCTTCGTTGCGCCCGCGAGCTCGGGATCAAGCCGGTCAGCGATATGCTCGGCAAGATGGGGCTCGACGACGAGGCGATCGAAAAGATGAACTCCGAGATGAACGACGTGGTCGAATCTCTTGCCGACGTATCGAACGACGACGGCGAGGACGGCGGCGCGCCGGCGGTCGATATTCCGAAGATCTTTCAGAATCTCGGCTTCCCGATGCCGCAGCGGAAGAGACCCGAGGAGGGCAAGCCAAACGAGAAACAGAAGCGCGAGCCCAAACGGAAGTTCCTCTCGACTTACTGCCAGAACCTGACCGAACGGGCAAAACAGGGGAAGATCGACCGCATCGTCGGGCGCGACAGGGAGCTTTCGCGGGTGATCCAGATCCTTTGCCGCAGACAGAAGAACAATCCGTGTCTCATAGGCGAGCCCGGCGTCGGCAAGACCGCCATCGACGAGGCGCTTGCGGTGAAGATCGCGGACGGGGAGGTCCCGGCGCGCTTGAAAGGATCCGAGGTGTGGCTGGTCGACCTGACGGCGCTCGTCGCGGGTACGCAGTTCAGAGGACAGTTCGAGTCGCGCATCCTCGGTCTGATCAACGAAGTGAAAGAGGCGGGGAACGTCATCCTCGTCATCAACGAAGTGCATAATATCGCGGGAGCGGGTGAAGCGGAGGGCAGTATGAACGCCGCCAACATCCTGAAGCCCGCCTTGTCGCGCGGAGAGATCCAGGTGATCGGCGCGACCACGATGAAGGAATACCGCAAGTATATCGAGAAGGATTCCGCCCTCGAACGCCGCTTCCAGCCCGTGATCGTCGGGGAACCGTCGGTCGACGACACCGTGAAGATGCTCGGCGCGATCCGCTCGTATTACGAAAACTACCATCACATCACCATTCCCGACGCGGTGCTCGACGCCGCGGCGAGATTGTCGGAGCGCTATATCACCGACCGTTTCCTCCCCGATAAGGCGATCGACCTGATCGACGAAGCGGCGGCGCACGTCGCGCTCTCCTCCACGGCGCTGACCGAGCGTGCGGAGGCCGAAAAAGCCCTCGCCGAGGTGCAGGAGAAGAAGGCGGCGCTCGAAGCCGAGACCCCCTCCGAGACCGAGGAAGGGAAGAACGAGGAGCTCTACAAGGAGATCGCGGATCTCCGCGTGAAGGAGCTCCAGCTGAACCAGAAAAAGACCGAACTCGACGCCGCCTGCGCCGCGCTCACCGTTACGGTGAACGACCTTGCCGACGTGATCGAAATCTGGACGGGCATCCCCGCCACCGAGATCCGCGAGACCGAGTTCGAGCAGCTCGACAAGCTCGAGGAACGCATCAAACTCCGCATCGTCGGGCAGGACGAGGCGGTCTCGACCGTCGTCCGCGCCATCCGCAGAAAGCGGGCGGGCGTTTCGGTGCGCCGTTCCCCCGTCTCGATGATCTTCGCGGGTCCCACCGGCGTCGGTAAGACCGAGCTGGTCAAGGTGCTCGCCGCCGATCTCTTCAAACAGCCCGATACCCTGATACGGCTGGATATGTCGGAATATATGGAGAAACATTCGGTCTCCCGGATCATCGGCGCGCCTCCCGGCTACGTCGGATTCGACGAGGCGGGTCAGCTGACCGAGAAGATCCGGCGCCGTCCCTATTCTGTCGTCCTCTTCGACGAGATCGAGAAGGCGCATCCCGACGTTTTGAACGTTCTTCTCCAGATCCTTGACGACGGACGGGTGACCGACGCGACGGGACGCACCGTCAACTTCGAGAACACAGTTATCATTATGACCACCAACGCCGGTTCCGACAAGAGTTCTTCTGTCGTCGGGTTTTCCGAGACCGCAGAGCAGCAGGGGAAGATCAAGACCGAAAACGCCCTGTCCACCTTCCTCCGCCCCGAGTTCCTGAATCGCGTCGACGCGATCGTGACCTTCCGTTCGCTCGACAAGAACGACTTCAACCGGATCGCCTCCATTATGCTGAACGATCTGAAAGAAGTGCTGGACAAGAAGGGCATCCGCCTGACCTGGGACGATTCGATCCCCGCCGTGATCGCGGAGCGGTCCTTCTCACTCAAGTTCGGCGCGCGCAATATGCGGCGGTTCATCGAGACCGAGGTCGAGGATCCGATCGCGAACGCGGTGATCGCGAATTACGCGAGCGGGGTCGCCGGCGTCCATCTCTCGGATAAAGACGGTAAAATCGAGGTCAGTTCGCTCTGACCGGATAATAAAAGCAGGAGTTTACACCAATGGCTGAAGAATGCACCCACGATTGTTCGACCTGCTCCGCGGACTGCGGCTCGCGGCAGACGGCGATCGAAAAAGAAAAACAGAACGAAGGCTCAAACGTCCGCCGCGTGATCGGGATCGTTTCCGGTAAAGGCGGGGTGGGGAAGTCGCTCGTCACGAGCGCCCTCGCCACCATCCTGCGCCGCCGCGACCTCGTGACGGCGATCCTCGACGCCGACGTGACGGGACCCTCGATCCCCAAGGCGTTCGGGCTGAAACCCGGCACCGTCAAGGGGTGCGAGGGCGGTATGCTTCCTCCGCGCAGCAAAACGGGCGTTGAGATCATGTCGCTCAACCTGCTCGTCGGCGACGAGACCGAGCCGGTCGTCTGGCGGGGTCCCGTCATCGCGGGGGCGGTCAAGCAGTTCTGGACCGACGTGGTCTGGGGCGACGTGGACTATATGTTCGTCGATATGCCCCCGGGAACCGGCGACGTTCCGCTGACGGTGTTCCAGAGTCTGCCCCTCGACGGGATCATCGTGGTCTCCAGCCCCCAGGAACTGGTCTCGATGATCGTCGAAAAGGCGATCCGGATGGCGGAACTGATGAAGATCCCGGTGCTGGGTCTGGTCGAGAACTACAGTTACGTCAAGTGTCCCGACTGCGGTCGCGAGATCCGCGTTTTCGGAGAGAGTAAGATCGAGGAAACGGCGAAGCGCCTCGGCGTGCCGCTGCTCGCCCGGATCCCGCTCGATCCCGAACTTGCGAAGCTCGCCGACGCCGGGCAGATCGAACTGCTCGCAAGCCCCGAATTCGAGGCGGCGGCGGATATGATCGAACGCGCCCTTCCACCGAAAAACGCATAAAAAACGGCGTTTTTCCGAACAATAGAATCACTACGGTTTCCGGCTGTTTCACGCAGCCGGAAACTTTGATAATTTTTTCTCAATTTCAAGAAAATCCTATTGACAAAAACCGACCGTTATATTATAATATTTGATTGAATGCGGAACTGCGGTTCCGACCATTTCAGAAAACAAACAGGAGGGGCAAAAATGGCTCGTTTAAGCGAAGCGGCGGTCAAACAGATCAAAGAGATCTGCGACAGATACAAAGATGAAAATACGCCGCTTATGATGATCCTCAGCGACGTTCAGAACGAATACGGTTACATTCCGCTGGAGGTACAGGAGGTCGTGTCCGAAAAGACCGGGATCCCCGTCGCGGAGATCTACGGAGTCGTGACTTTCTACGCCTTCTTCTCCCTGAAACCGAAGGGAAAATACGTGATCGGGTGCTGCCTCGGGACGGCTTGCTACGTCAAGGGCGCGCAGCTGATCCTTGATAAATTCTCGGATATCCTCGGCATCAAGCCGGGCGAGACGACCGAGGACGGGATGTTCACGCTCGACGCGCTTCGCTGCATCGGCGCGTGCAGTCTTGCGCCCGCCGTTTCGATCAACGGCAGAGTGTTCCCGAAGATGACCACGGATAGCGTCGAGAAAATCGTGGAAGATTACAGAGCGGGGGTGTACGCCTGATGATTAAGGATCTGAAACAACTCGAAGAATACTCCAACAAATGTACCGCCTGCATGGACGCGAAACTCAAGGGCGAGGACGGCAAACGGCACGTTGTCGTCTGCGGCGATACCGGCTGCCTTGCGTCCCACTCCGGCGAGATCATCGAAAAGTTCGAGAAGATGATCGAAGAGAAGAAGCTCGGAGACAAGGTGACGGTCAACCGCGTCGCCTGCTTCGGCTACTGCTCGCAGGGTCCGTTCGTCAAGATCTATCCCGAGGAGACCACCTACCGCGCCGTCAAGGTCGAGGACGTCGAGGAAATCGTGGAATCCGATCTGATCGGCGGCAAGATCGTCGACCGTCTGCTCTACGTGGACGAGAAAACGGGGAAGAAGGTCGTCAAGCAGGACGACATCCCCTACTATAAGAAGCAGGTCCACATCGCCCTTCACGGATGCGGCAGTCTGAACCCCGAGAAGATCGAGGAAGCGTTCGGGGAAGGCGCGTTCAAGGGACTTGCGAGGGCTCTCACGATGGACCGTCAGGCGGTCATCGACGAGATCCTGAAATCCGGGCTCCGCGGCCGCGGCGGCGGCGGGTTCCCGACCGGGCGCAAATGGCAGTTCGCCTACGCGCAGCCCGAGGGGACCAAGTACGTCGTCTGCAACGGCGACGAGGGCGACCCCGGCGCGTTCATGGACCGTGCGATCCTTGAGGCGAACGCCCTGACCGTCATCGAAGGTATGATGATCGCCGGCTACGCCATCGGCGCGCAGAACGGCTACTTCTACATCCGTGCGGAGTACCGATCGCCGTCGCCCGTCTGAAACTCGCGATCAAGCAGGCGGAGGAACTCGGACTGATCGGGGACAACATCCTCGGCACCGGCTTCAACTTCCGCGTGCATATCCGTCTCGGCGCCGGCGCGTTCGTCTGCGGCGAGGAAACGGCGCTTCTGAACGCCATCGAGGGCAAGCGCGGCATGCCCAGGCCCCGTCCCCCGTTCCCGGCGGTGAAGGGCCTGTGGGGCCAGTCCACCATCATCAACAACGTGGAGACCCTGGCCTGTGTGCCCTACATTCTGCGTGAGGGCGCCGAGAAGTTTGCCAGCGTCGGCACGGAGAAGTCCAAGGGCACCAAGGTGTTCGCCCTGGGCGGCAAGGTGAATAACGTCGGTCTGGTGGAGCTGCCC
>JAGCYR010000174.1 GCA_017960705.1 Clostridia bacterium
ACGCTGTCCTTTACGGGGCTCGACGAAGACACCGAATACACCCTCTCGATCATCCCGGTCACCTCGTGGGCAAACGAGGGCGAGCCGTTGGTCGTGAACTTCTCGACTCCCGAATTGACGCCCCTGATCTTCTCCGCCTCGTTCGGTGCGGACGGTACGGCACAGGATTCCGTTTCGGGTGAAACGCTCATCAAGCGCGGAGATCCGACCACAATCCTTGAAGGCGGGAAATACTACGCGGAGTTCGACGGGGACGACTCCTTCGAGTTCTACGGGATCGCCGCCTACGAGTCCGCCCTGACCCGGGCGTTCACTTTCGAGATCTACCTGCAAATGGACGGGAAACCCACGGGCGACAACGTCTTCGCTCCCTTCTCCAATCAGGAGGGCGGCGGCTTCGGCTACGAGTACAATTCGAGCGGACGGATGGATTTCTGGATCAAGGTGAACGGGAGCTGGATCAGCGCGGGTACGACGCTGGCGACGGGCGAATGGACGCACCTCGCCGCGACCTTCGACGGCGGCGTTCTGATCCTCTACGTCAACGGGGTCGAAGCCGACAGAACGAACGTCGCCGCCGCGCCCGCGCTCCCGAGCGCGAATCACCTCTCGATCGGCGCGGACTCCAAAGGCAACAACGGAAGCGAGAACTACGCCCCCTGCAAGGTGGCGACGGCGAACGTCTACCAAGTCGCGAAGACCGCGGAAGAAGTCGCAAACCTCTACGCGGCGGTCAACCCCGACTGACCTCCCTATAATCAAAAACAAACCCCTCCGCGAATCGCGGTGGGTTTTGTTTTTTGTTTTATTGGAGACGGACGACGCCGTCGCGGCAGGTCAGTTTCGTGCCGAGCTCGGCGGAACGGGAGCGCAGCATCTCAAAGATCCGGTCGGCGGTCTTCCCCTTCGCGAGATACGGCAGACCGTCGAAGTCCTCGCCGCCCGCGCCGAAACCGAGTTTGAGCGGGACGATCGAAAGATCGGTCATCTTCCCGTTTTCAAAGGTGACCTTCGGGAGGTAGGAGAGATAGTAGATCTCGTCGAACTGGAGCCCGAGCTTTCCGCCCTTCGACCGGGCGAAGAAGCCCTCCTCCGCCGTCGCGTCGGGCGAGGCGCCGTACTTTTCGAGATAGTCGGGCGGAAGATGCTTGACGTAGGTCTCCTGGAACACGAAATCCCCGAGCGAATAGAAGATCGGGCAGCCCGAATAGATCTCGATCCCGCGGAACTCGTGACAGCCCCCGCCGAACACGGCGTTCGCCCCTGCGTCGATCGCGGCGCGGCAGAATTCGGTCAAAAACGCGGGCGGTCCGTAGTCGGTTTTTCCGTCGTCGTCGTGGCAGTGAACGAGGATAAAGACGTAGTCGCACTCGGCTTTCGCCCGTTTGATATTGCCGGTCAGGCGGGAAAGATCCTCCGCGTTGCAGCGGGTGGTCGGCTGTTTTTTGGTCGTGAAGACCGTGCTGCCGAAGGTGAAGCACCCCTCGGGGTCGGGGAGATCGAATCCGGTCGCGACCTCGACGTTCCGGGTGTAGTTGATCCCGGTCTCGGCGGCGATCCGCTTCAGTTCGTCCATATCCTTTTCCGAGACGGTGTAGACGGTCTCGCGGCGCAGGTAGTTCACGCCGGGGCGCGGTGCGAACGCACGGTTCGGCTTCCCCGCCATCGAGGCGGGCTCCCAGATCGCGTCGAGCGCGAAGATCGCCGCCCTCTCCCCGTCGGGGAGAGTGATGACCGCGGGTTTCTCGGCGTCGGCGAGACTGCGCCCCGTTCCCGCGTGGGCGTACCCCTTTTCGTCGAGGAAGTCGACCGTCGAGATCAGCCCGGGATAGGAGAAATCCATGCAGTGATTGTTCGCCGTCCCGTAGAAATCGAAGCCGAAGGAAGCGATATCGCCGAAGATCTTGCCCGACGTGGCGAGGTAGCATCCCCCGCTGTACTGGTTGGCGTAGCCGCCGTACTCGACGATATTGGTTTCCAGGTTGGTGAGTTTGAGATCGATCCCGGAGAGGAAGGCGTCAAGCTCTCCTCTGACTTTGGCGTACTCCTTCGGGAAGGGCGCGGTAAAGAGCGAGTCTCCGGTCGCGGTAACGGTAAACGACATCGTGTTTTCCTTTCTTGATCAAAGCCAATCGGGCTTGCTTTTGAGCGTGGCGAAGAGGGTGCGGTAACTGTCGTGGCGGGATTTCGGGATCAAGCCGTCCCGGACCGCTCTTGCGACGGCGCACTCGTCGGGTCCCTCCCCGGTGTGGGTGCAGTCGGCGTAGCGGCATTTTCCCCGATAGGCGGAAAACTCCGGGAACGCGTCGAAGAGTTCGGGGAGCGAGAAGAAATCGAAGCGGGCGAAATCCAGCATCGAGAAGCCGGGCGTGTCGGCGACGAATCCCCCGCCCTCGGGGAACAGTTCGACGTGGCGGGTGGTGTGCCGTCCGCGTTCGACCCGGCGGCTGATCTCCCCCGTTTCGAGCGAAACGCCCGGGAGCAGACGGTTGAGGAGGGTCGATTTTCCGACGCCCGACGCCCCGGCAAACGCCGCGGTGCCGCCCGACGCAAGACGCGCCGAGAGGTCGGCTTTGAGAGGGTCTATCCCCTCGCCCGAAACCGACGAGACGAGGAACACGGGATACCCGACCTTTCGGTAAACGTCGGCGTACTCTTCCGCGGCGAGCGGATCGTCGTCGGTCTTGGTGATAACGAGCGCGGAACGGATCGCCTTGTTCTCCGCGATGGCGAGCAGCTTATCCAGCGTTTCGAGCGCGGGAGCGGGTCTTACCGCCGCGATCACGCAGTAGAGGAAATCGAGATTGGCGATCGGCGGGCGGATCAGGGCGTTCTTGCGGGGCTCGACCTTCGCGATCACGTATTCCCCGTCGGGGGATGCGAGCTCGACCCGGTCGCCGATCAGTACCTTTTCCTCGTCGCGCTTCAGCGTGCCTCTCGCGCGGCAGGCGATCCGTCCCTCTTCGGTCAGAACTTCGTAGAGCCCGCCCAGCCCCTTGACCACGACGCCCTTCATCCGGGTACCTCCCCGGTCTTCCCGGCGCTCTGTCTGCGAAGCTGTCCGCAGGCGGCGTTGACGTCGGAGCCCAGCCGCCGCCGTACCGTGGCGGTCACGCCGAGGCGGTTGAGGGTCTCCATAAAGCGGCGAGCGGCGCCCTCGTCGGGAGTCTTATACCCGGTCTCCTTCACCTCGTTCAGCCGGATCAGGTTGACGTGGAGGGGACGGTCGGGGAGATAGATCTTGAGCAGTCCCGCGAGCCGCTTCGCCTCCTCCTGCGTATCGTTTTCGCCGGCGATCAGCGTGTATTCAAAGGAGATGCGCCGCCCCGTCTTATCGAAATACGAAGCGCAGGCGGTGAGCAACTGATCGAGGTTCCATTTGCGGTTGACCGGCATGATGCGCGAGCGTCTCGCGTCGTCCGAGGCGTGGAGCGAGATCGAGAGGGTGATGGGGAGATCCTCCTGTGCGAGGTCGTAGATCTTCGGGACCACGCCGCAGGTCGAGAGCGAGATATGGCGGTAGCCGATCCCGAGCCCCTCGGGACGGTTGACCAGCCGCAGAAAGCGCAGGACGTTATCGTAGTTGTCGAGCGGCTCGCCGATCCCCATGATGACGATGCCGTCGATCCGTTCCCCCGCGTCGCGGGCAAGCGCGCTGACCTCTCCGAGCATCTCGCCCGCCGTGAGGTTCCGGATCCTGCCCCCGATGGTAGACGCGCAGAAAGCGCACCCCATCGCGCAGCCGACCTGAGAAGAGACGCAGACCGTGGTGCCGTGTTCGTATTTCATCAGCACGGCTTCGACCGCGTTGCCGTCGGAGAGGGAGAGCAGATATTTCGCCGTTCCGTCGAGCGCCGAGACCCGTTTCTCGGCGATCTTCGGCTGTGCGTCGGGATAATCCGCCGCGAGCCGTTCGCGGAGTTTCAGGGGCAGCGTGGTGATCTCCCCGACCGAGAGCCCCCGGGAGAACGCCGAAAAGACCTGCTTGGCACGGTACGCCGGTTGTCCTAGCGACGTGAACAGGTCTTGGAGCTCTTCGGGGAAAAGCGATTGCAGGTCGAGGGGACGGTCCATAGATTCCTCCCTTCAGGGTTTTACGCGTTCGAGCAGGGCGTAATAGAAGCCGTCGGTTGCGTGGATATGCGGCGTGAGCGTGAGTTCGCCGTCCGGGGCGTCAAGACCGCAGACCGAAAACGGCACGCGGCGGAAAGAGGGGGCGGTCGCAAGGAAGTTCGATACGACCTCCCCGTTCTCCTTCGGATTCAGCGTACAGGTGGCGTAAAGCAGTTTCCCGCCCGGGGCAAGATAGTTTGCAGACGCGGAGAGGATCGCCGCCTGTAAAGCGGGGAGTTCCGTTATCCTGTCGAGCGCGCGGTAGCGAAGATCGGGCTTCTTCCCGAGGACGCCCAGCCCCGAACACGGAACGTCGCAGATCACGCGGTCGCACTTGCCGAGAAGCGCGGGATCAGGGTCAACGGCGTCGCGTTCGGAAACCTTGACCGACGAGAGCCCCAGCCGCGCGGCGCCGTCCGAGATCAGGGGCAGTTTGCTGCCGTGCAGATCGAAAGCGAAGACGCTTCCCTTGTCTCCCATCGCGATCGCGGCGGCAAAACTCTTCCCGCCGGGGCAGGCGCAGGGATCGACCACGGTCGAACCGGGCGCGGGAGAGAGGATAAGGGCGGAGAGCTGCGCCGCCTCGTCCTGCACGAAGAACAGCCCCTCCGAAAAGCCGGGGAGCGCCGTGACCGGGGGCGCGTCGATAACCGTCAGACCGACGGGAGAATACCTCGTCGGAGTCGCCTCGATCCCCGCTTCCGCGAAGCGGAGGGCAAGGTCTTCCCTTGCGGTTTTCAGCGTGTTGACGGCGAGCGTTAAGGGACACTCGCGGTTGAAGGCGGCGAGCAGGTTTTCGGTCCCCTCGCCGCCGTAAAGGTCGAGGAAGAATCGGACGAGATCGGGGGGAAACGAATACGCGACCGACAGATGCCGCGCAAGCCCTCTTTCCCGCGGGGGAAACGGCAGAGAAACCGTCCCGTCGGGCGAAACGAACTGCCGCAAAGCGGAGCGCAGAACCCCGTTGACAAAGCC
Organism: Clostridia bacterium; assembly: GCA_017960705.1. Taxonomy (GTDB): domain Bacteria; phylum Bacillota; class Clostridia; order Oscillospirales; family CAG-272; genus UBA1740. The sequence goes on from JAGCYR010000174.1 coordinate 5,089, forward strand.
CCGTTCGCCCTTGGATTCTCCGAGCGAGACCGTCAGATCGACGGCGGCGTGCGCGGGAAGATTCCGCATAAAGAACAGCTGACAGAACCCGAGCCGCAGGATGTTGCGCGTCCGCGGCGAAAGATCCGAGCGCGAAGCGATCCGACCGATCAGGTAGTCAAGGGTGATCCTGCGTTCGACCGTACCGTAGAGCAGAGCGGTCAGAAAACCGCGCTCTTCTCTTGACAGCCCCGCAGCCGCGGGAGAGTTCAGGGAAAGATTCAGATAGGTATCGTCGCGCTCCCACGCCTCGAGCAGCCGGAGCGCGATCCGCCGGACGTCCGCCATCAGAGCGCCTCCCCGACCGACAGTTTCCTGCCGCGCAGGTAGTCGGCGGCGGTCATCTCTCCCTTGCCTTCGGGCTTGAGGGAAACGATATCGAGCGCTCCCACACCGCAGGCGACGCGGATATACCCCTCCCTGTCAAGCGAGGTCGCGAGCACCGTCCCCGGGGTTCCCTCCCCTTTCGCGGGACGGGCGGACAATACCTTGACCGTCGCGCCGTCGTTTCGGGTAAAGTAGGCGTAGGGGATCGGGGTCAGCGCGCGGATCAGCCGGTCGAGCTCGGTTGCCGGACGGGTGAAGTCGATCTTCGCGTCTTCGCGCTCGATCTTCGCGGCGTAGGTCGAGAGGTCCCCGTTCTGTTTTTCCCTTGGCAGGGGCTCCCCGTTTTCGATCTTTCGGACGGTATCGGCGAGCAGTTCCGCGCCGATCTCGGCGAGCTTATCATGGATCGTTTCCAGCGTGTCGGTTTCGGTGATCGGGGTACTGCGCCGGAAGATCATATCCCCGGTATCCAGCCCCGTGTCCATATACATAACGGTCACGCCGGTCTCGGATTCGCCCTCCATGATCGCTCTCTGCATAGGCGCGGCGCCGCGGTACTTCGGGAGCAGCGAAGCGTGGACGTTGATGCAGCCGTATTTCGGGTAGGCGAGCACGTTTTCGGGCAGGATCATCCCGAACGCGACCACGAGGATCAGGTCGGGGTCGACCGCCGTCAGCCACTCTGCAAAGGAGTCGTCGCGAAGCGTCCGCGGCTGACAGACGGGGATACCGTGTTGCTCGGCGCAGACCTTGACCGGGGGCGGCGTCAGGATCGCGCGTCTGCCCTTCGGCTTGTCGATCCGCGTCACGACCGCGGCAACGTCAAAACCGCCCTGAACCAGCCGGTCAAGGCAGGTCACGGCGATCTCGGGCGTTCCCATAAAAACGATCTTCGGTTTCCGAGTCGGGGTCATAGCCGCACCTCCGTTATCAGCCCTCGAGCTCACCGACGAGCGAGTCGGTGAAGAGTTTGCCGTCCAGATGGTCGAGTTCGTGGCAGAAGGCGCGGGCGAGCAGGTCCGAGCCGGTGTATTCGACCTCTTTCCCGTCGACGCCAAGCGCCCGGACGGTGACGTGCTTCGGACGGCGGGTGATCCCCCACTTGCCGGGCAGCGACAGGCATCCCTCCTGTTCGCACTGTTCCCCGGCGTAGGCGACGATCTTCGGGTTGATCAGTACGATGGGTTTCCCCTCCTCGACCTCGATCACGACGACGCGGCGAAGAACGCCCACCTGAACGGCGGCGAGCCCGCAGCCGTCGGCGTCGCGCATGGTGTCGATCATATCTTCGACCAGCCGCGTGATCCGGGGAGTGATCTCCTCGACCGGACGGCTGGTTTTGCGGAGAATGGGATCCCCGACTTTCACGATCTTCAGGATTGCCATTTCGTTTCCTTTCTTCCGTTCAGACGGACAGAGGATTGATATCGACCGAGAGGATCACCTTGCGCTCGTCGGCGAAGCTGATCATCAGTTCGCGGAGCAAACCGCGCAGGCGCGGGCTGTTCCGGCACTTCAGGATCATACGGAGGCGGTAGCGGTCGTTGACCTTGTAGATCTGCGCTTCAAAGGGTCCGAAGACCGTCAGGGGCAGATCGTGGTAGTTCCCCTCGGCAAGCGAGAGAAGCCGGTCGCGGAGGTCGTTTGCCGCTTTGAAGAGCGCCTGTTCGTCCTCCGAGGAGAGCAGAAGCACCGCAAGGTCGCAGAAGGGCGGGAAGACCGTCTCTTTGCGAAGGGCGCTTTCGGCTTGGTAGAACGCGGGATAGTCCTGACGGCAGGCGAGCGAGAGGATCTCGTTGCCGGGCGAGAAGGTCTGGATCAGCGCCCGTCCCGGTCGCTCGGCTCTACCGGCGCGCCCGATCACCTGCGTGAGCAGGCAGAAGGTGCGTTCGGAGGCGCGGAAATCGTTGACGTAGAGCGAACTGTCCGCCGACAAAACGCCGACAAGCGTGACCCGCGGGAAATCGTGCCCCTTGGCGACCATCTGCGTTCCGAGCAGAACGTCGGCGTCGCCGCGGCGGAAGGATTCGAGCATCCGGTCGTACGCCTGTTTTCCCGTCGTGGTGTCGGCGTCCATCCGCATCACGCGCAGTCCCGAAAGAGACGCCGTGAGCTCCGCCTCCGCCTTCTGGGTTCCGAAACCGAGATAGGAGAGGGCGTCGGCTTCACACGAGGGACAGACGCGGGGCGGGCGGGCGCGGTAGCCGCAGGA
>JAGCYR010000175.1 GCA_017960705.1 Clostridia bacterium
AAACCAGTAGCGAATCGTCGAGGTGCTTGATTGCAAACGATCCCGAGATGAATGCCTCGTTAGAAAGGCGCAGTTTTCCGATCGTCCGATACGCCTCGACCAGCGTCCGATCCTCCCTTTCCCATGGGTACGGCATCCGGTTCATCGGGTCGGCGTACCCCTCCATCCCGGCTTCGTCCCCGTAGTAGATCATGGGTCTCCCCGGAAAGGTCGCCGCCATCAGATACGCGAGGATCAGTCGGTCGCGCGCGACGGCGTATTCTTCCTCCGTCATCCTTACGTTAGAGAGTTCTCGCACCGCACGACCGTTTTCGGGTTCCCCTCCGAGCGCCGTCATCGCGCGGGGCGTGTCGTGCGTCCCGATCAGATTCAGCTGTAGCCCGACCGTCTCGCGCGGCATATTCGGCATCACTTCCGAGACGTAATACCCGAGCGCATCGATTTTCCCCGTTCGGACGTATTCGATGATCGCGGTCCGCAGCGGATAGTTCATCACGCCGTCGAGTTCGTCCCCGCAGTAGTACCGCTTTCGTTTGTCGTAGGCGATCTTGTTCGACGCGTCCTCCCAGACCTCGCCGTACAGCAGACTGCCGGCGTCGTTTTCGAGAAGTCGGGTTTTGATCGCGCGAATGAAACTGTCGGAGAGTTCGTCCGCCACGTCGAGGCGGAAGCCCTTGATCCCGAGAGAGGCGTAATGTGGGATCACGCCCTCTTTCCCGACGAAATACTCTCGGCAGGACGGTTCGTCCGGATCGATCCTCGGCAGGATCGGGATATTCCACCAGCATTCGTAATCGTCGGGGAAACGCCTGAAGTTATACCAATTAAAAAACGGCGACGCCAGACCCTGATAGGCGCCGACGGACGGAAAACGCCCGTAGCGGTTGAAATACACGCTGTCCGAGCCGGTGTGGTTGAATACGCCGTCAAGCAAAATCCCGATCCCGCGCTTCTTCGCCTCCGCGATCAGTTCTTTCAGATCGGATTCGTCCCCGACGATCGGGTCGATGGTCAGGTAGTCGGAGGTGTCGTAGCGGTGATTTGAGGGCGAGAGGAAGATCGGGGACAGATAGATCAGCGAAACGCCGAGTTTTTTGATCTCGTCGAGCTTCTCGGTGATCCCGGACAGGTTCCCGCCCCAGACCCGGTTGTTCTTCATCGGGGCGCCCGGATACGCCGGATATTCAACGTTCTGCGAATACCAATCGTCGACGAACTCCATTCCCTCCCTGATCGGCGTTTCTTTCCCCCGGCGGAAACGGTCGACGAAGATCTGATACACGGCGCCGCCGTCGGCGGGATCGTTCCGCTTCGGGAAATTCGTCACCGTCAGCTGAAACGTTCCCCGTTCGTCGGGCGCGAGTAGAGAGAACGAGAGTCCCCCGTCGCGCCGCCTTACGGCGTATACGCTGCCGATCGCAGTCTCGCACGAAAACGAGAGAAACCAGAGATCGATCGGGAGTTTTCCCGTCAAGTCAAGCGAAAAGACGTCCGACGCGCCGAAAAGACCTTCCCACGTAAGAGAGAAGGTCTTTTGTTTTTCTCCGTCGCCGGACGTCGCTCTGCAAGAGACCGACGACGCGCCGATCTGACGCGGAATATAGAGACGAAAAGAAACAGCATCGCCGAACCGTGCCGCCCGGCGATCCGTATACGATTCTTTTCCGCAGATCCCCTCGCAGCGCCCGCTGACAGCAAGCGTATGCGAGGGATCCAAACGCAGTTCAGACAAGGGGCTCACCGCCGACGGGGTCGATGTGCCAGATCTCGTTCGCGTAGTGACGGATCGAAACGTCCGACGAGAACCGTCCCGACCGCGCGATATTGATCAGCGACTTGCGATTCCATTCGCGACGGTTGCGGTAATCGTTCAGCGCCCGTTCCGCCGTCACGCAATAGGAATCGAAATCGGCGAGGCACATAAAGGGATCGGCGACGGTATAACCGCCGTTGATGAGATAATCCGCGATGTGCGAGAAATCCTGCCCGCCGATCGGGTACCACAGACGGTCGATCGTCCGGTGGAGAGACTCGGAGGAATGGTAGAACTCGCGCGAGATATATCCGTGGCGCCAGAGCTCGTCGACCTCGTAGGTGTTCAGACCGAAGATATAGACGTTCGGATCTCCCACCGAATCGAGGATCTCGACGTTCGCGCCGTCAAGGGTGCCGAGGGTCAGGGCGCCGTTCATCATCAGTTTCATGTTCCCCGTTCCGCTCGCTTCTTTGCCCGCGAGGGAGATCTGTTCGCTGATATCGGCGGAGGGGATCAGGATCTCGGCGAGACTGACGTTATACTCCTCCATAAAGACGAGTTTCAGCCGGTCGCGGGTCAGCGGGTTGCTCTCAAGCTCGCGGCTGAGGAAGTATAAGAACCGGATCAGCTTTTTCGCCATCTGGTACCCGGGCGCCGCCTTCGCGCCGAAGATGAAGGTCTGCTTCGGGATGGTTGACGCCGGATTGTCGCAGATCTCCTGATACATCGAAAGGATCTTCAAGGCGTTAAGAAGCTGCCGCTTATACTCGTGCATCCGCTTGACCTGCACGTCGAAAACCGAGTCGGGATCGATGATCTGACCCGTCTTTTCCTTGACGTATGCGGCGAAGCGCTCCTTGTTCTGGCGCTTCACTTCCCCGAGCCGATCAAGGACGGCGGGATCGTCGGCGAACTTATCGAACTTCTCGAGTTCCTCGGGATGCTCCGCAAACCCGTCGCCGATACACTCCTTCAGGAGCGCGGTCAATCCGGGGTTCGCCGAGAGCAGCCACCGTCTGTGGAAGACGCCGTTGGTGACGTTGGTGAACTTCCACGGCGTCATCTTGTAAAACTCGTGGATGACGGTCTTTTTCAGTATATCGCTGTGCA
>JAGCYR010000176.1 GCA_017960705.1 Clostridia bacterium
CGTTTCTCGAAAGAGCGGTCAGCTACACGGCACCCTCGATCGTGTCGGACATAGGATTGCCATTCGTCGCACCGAACGTAGCCGAATAAGTACTATTGTAGGAAACCGGTGTCCAACGAGCCGAAAGAACACGGTCGCCGATGCTACCCGTCGCAATCTCGGTCACCTTTTTGTTTCCGTCATACCAACCGTCGAACGTGTACCCCACGGCGGACAGATCCGCAAGCGCGATTGTCGCAGTTTCAATCGTATAGGAATCCGGGTTTCCGTTTTCAGCATTTTTCGTGTTGGCGTAGGATACCTGATACGTGATTGGCGTCCACCGAGCGGAAAGAGTCAGGTCGCCTTTGCTACCGGTCTGGATGGCCGTTACTCCGACTTCCCCGTTATACCACCCGTCAAAGTCGTATCCGGCCTTGGCTGCATCGGTCAACGAAACTGCGTCCTCGATCGTATACGAGCCCGGATTCCGGTGCGTTCCGCCGTCGGTTTCGTATGTAACGGTATACGCAATCGGGGTCATTTTAGCATAGACCGACATACTGCTGGAAAGCGGCGCGTCCAGAAGCGAATTCGCCGTAAACGATTGACTCCACGTTCCGTCATCCCAGAACCAACCGTCAAAAGTATATCCCTCTTTGGACGGATTTTCGGGCATTGAAATAGACGTGGCTCCGGTGGTTTCGATCTCGTCGTAAACCGAACCGTCCACTACAAACGACAGAGTGATGTTTTTGACTGTGCCGCCGCACGACGCGAACGCAAGAGCCAAAGACAGAACGATCAATACAAGCGCGATCAGTCGGATGGTTTTCATCTGTTTTTCCCTCTTTCGGTTTGGTAGTTAGTTCCATTATAATACAAATTTTTACTAAAATCAATAGTAAATTTTTTTATTTGATATAATTTTATCGGGACAATTCATTTTGACAGTTGAAGAGGGCAAGAATGATGATGAATCACCCGTACTTGAAACGTATGCGCGACCTGCGCGAAGATCACGACAAGACGCAGCGCGAGATCGCCGAGATCCTCGGCACGTCGCAGACCATGTACGCCCGCTACGAACGCGGGGCGAACGAACTCCCGATCCGGCACCTTGTGAAGCTCTGCGACTACTACGGCGTCAGCGCGGACTACTTCCTCGGCAGGATCGCCTGACGCAAGGCTTTGAATTTGATTTGACTTTTGAGTTTCTGACGTATACGGATATGCGGCGGAAGTCGCTTTTTTTGTTGCTTTTTGACACCCGCCCCCCGGCGATTGGAACCGTTCTCTACTAACCGCGCCAGCCAATGCCGCCGCGGCGGACGGAGGCAGAATCCGCGCGTCGTCCTTTGCCCCACCGCGCCAGCTATTGCCGTCAGGTGCGCGCAGGTGCGTGCAGAATCCCCGCTCTCACCCCGAAGGTGTATTTACATACTCCGAGAGGGTGAGAGCGGGGATAGAAAAACGAATTATAATCCAATGAAGAAACCCGTTCGCGGATCGCGAACGGGTTTCAACCTTAATCAGCGTTTACCAACGTAAGGATTACGAACAGAGCGAAACGCTTTAACGGACAATATAATTCATCCCTTCGTTATTCGGTCTGTGCGTTCATCCGCGCATCGTCCTCAAGCCCAGCTGATCGAACCCGGTTTCGGCGCCTTGATGATGGATTCCTTCAGGAACTCCACCGCGTGGCGCAGACCCTCTTCGGGGGTCATCAGGCTATCTTCGTGCTCGATGCTCATGACCTTGTCGTAGCCGACCAGCCGGAGCGCCGAGATGATATCGCGCCAGTAGTCCATTCCGTTGCCGTAGCCGACCGAACGGAAGATCCAGGAACGGTGCGCCTCGTCCTGATAGCGCTTGGTGTCCAGCACGCCGAACTTCGCGACGTTGTACTTGTCCAGTTTGGTGTCCTTGGCGTGGAAGTGGTAGATCGCGCCCTCGAGCGCCCGGATCGCGGCGACGGGATCGATGCCCTGCCAGATCAGGTGAGAGGGATCGAAGTTCGCGCCCAGCGTCTCGCCGACCGCCTCGCGGATGCGGAGCATGGTCTCGGGGTTATAGACGCAGAAGCCGGGGTGCATCTCGAACGCGATCTTGGTCACGCCGTGGTTTCTCGCGAACTCGGCGGTCTTCTTCCAGTAGGGGATCAGCACCTCGTCCCACTGATATTTGAGAACGGTGCGGAAATCCTCCGGCCAGGCGCAGGTCGCCCAGTTCGGGGTCTTGTCTTCGGGGGAACCGCCGGGGCAGCCCGAGAAGGTAACGACGGTGTCGACGCCGAGTTTCTCGGCGAGCAGGACCGCGTCGATAAAGTCGTCGTGGAACGCCTTCGCGATTTTCTTGTCGGGGTGGACGGGGTTGCCGTGCGCCGACAGGTTGGAGAGCTCGATATGGTGGCGGGCGAGCGTCGCCTTGAACTCGTCGAGCGCCTTTTGGTCGTTGAGCAGGATCTTCGGATCGCAGTGCGCCTTGCCGGGATAACCGCCGCAGCCGATCTCCGCCGCCTCGATGCCGAGCGCCTCGAACTTGGTGAGCGCCTCTTCGAGCGACATTTTGCCGAACAGGTTGGTCAGAACGCCGAGTTTCATAGGAAAAATCTCCTTTTTAATGTTTTACGCTACTATTATACCCGTTCGCCGCCCGATTTGCAAGGGGTTTTCCCTCTTTTTTCTTTTACGCGCGCGCCCGTCCGCATAATCCCCGCCCCGGGGGGCATCCTATCCCCTGCCGAAATTCCCCCGAGGAGGTAACTATGGACAGACTTCGCGCAGACGCGGCGACGTTCCTTTTGGGCGCGCTCGGCTACCCTTTTCTCGAGATCCTCTGGCGCGGCTACACCCACCCGACGATGGCGCTGGCGGGCGGGCTGTGCGCCGTTCTGCTCTATCGCGTCAACCGGGACCTTTCCCGCGGCTCGCTCGGTCTTCGTCTTTTGGCTTCGTGCGGGCTCGTCACCCTGACCGAACTGCTCTTCGGCGCGGTCTTCAATCTCTGGCTCGGGATGGACGTCTGGGACTACTCGGATCTGCCGTACCAGTTTCTCGGTCAGATCTGCCTTCCCTACGCCCTGCTCTGGGGTCTTCTCTCGCTGCCCGTCTGCCTGTTCTTTTCGCGCCGCCGCAAGAGCTGACGCAAGACAGGAAAAGGAGCGCCCCGACCTTTTTCTCTCTTGACAGGAAAGGGGATTTGTGCTATACTCATCTCGAATCAAGTTGCGGAGGATCGCGATGAAAAGCACCGGCGCGGACGAAAAAACACCGCTGATCAAAACCGACCCGGACGAGCTTCTCGAAAGCAAGGTCGAGGGCGAGCGCCTGTTTTCCGGCGCGGTCTTCGATCTGGAGGTCGACCGGGTCAAGCTCCCGAACGGACGGATCGCGACCCGCGAGCTGATCCGGCACAAGGGCGCCGTCGCGATCGTGCCCCTCTTCCCCGACGGGACCGTCGCCGTGGAGGCGCAGTTCCGCTACGCGGTCGGCAGGATCATGATCGAGATCCCCGCGGGAAAGCTCGACGCCCCCGACGAGGACCGCGAATCGGCGGCGCTTCGCGAACTACGCGAAGAAACGGGGCTGATCGCCGGAAAGCTGACCTGCCTCGGCGACTATTTCGGTTCGCCCGCGATCGTCGACGAACGCATCACGCTCTACCTTGCGACGGATCTGTCCGAGGGCGAGCGCGACCTTGACGACGACGAATTTCTCTCCGTAAAACGGATCCCGCTCGACAAGCTCTCGGACGCCGTCCTCGCGGGCGAGATCACAGACGGGAAGACCCAGGCGGCGATCTCCCGCGTAACGCTGATGCGGCAGCGCGGCTTGATCTGACGATTTTGACTCAACACGGAGGTACATAAAATGGAAATGATCCTCAATAACGGCCCCACCGTTCTTCTGATCCTTGCGGGGGTCCTCGTCGGTTTCGGGGCGTTGATCGGGCTGTTCCGCGGCTTCAAGCGGGCGTTCATCCACTTCCTTTTCGTGGCGGTCGCCTTCTTCGGCTCGCTGTTCGCCTGCCGGTATTTCCTCTCGAACACCGAAAAGGTGCTGAACCACCCCTGGACGCAGAAGCTGCTCGGTCTTCTGAAGATCACGGTCCTCGACCAGCTGAAGGAGCAGGTCCCCGACGCCTACGATCTTCTGATCGGGCTGCCGGTCGCGATCCTCTCTCCCGTCTTCTTCACCCTGCTCTTCTTTGCCGCGGCGATCGTGCTGTGGCTGGTCGCGGTGATCATCGGCTTCTTTGCCGGCCCGAAGCACAGCTTCCATCTGCTCGGCGGCGTGATCGGCGCGGCGCAGGGCGCGGTCGTCACCGTCGCGATCATGGTCCCGCTCTGCGGATTGCTCACCAACGCCGTCTCCGCCATCGATACGATCGAGGAGGAGAAGGACGACCGCTACAACGTCGCCGCGGTCGATCAGCTCTCGAACTATAAAGAACAGATCCTGTCGGTCACCGACGCCCCGATCTACAAGCTGGTGGACAAGTACGCCGGCACCCCGATCTGCAACTCCCTGATGCGCTACGAGGTGGACGGCAAAGAGGTCAACGTCAAGGAAGAGACCGACAACGTCGCCGCACTCTACGCCCACAGCTTCCCGCTGATCGGCACGAATATCAAAGCGTACACGCAGGACCAGATCGACGCGATGGACAAGCTGGTGGAGGATATCGACAAATCCTCGCTCTTCCCGCGGCTGATCGCCGCCGTTCTGAACGCCGCCGGCAACGGATGGCTGGGTCCGGAAAGCGACGGGACGGGGACCTTCCTCTCGATCGAAGCCCCGCAGATCACGGGCGAGTTTCAGGAGGCGATGATCGAACTCTACAAAGTGCTGGCGAACACCTCCGCTTACCCGAAATCCGACGCCGCGGGCGCGAAGACCGAGGTCGCCGCGAACTTCGATACGCTGGTCCGTCTGATGGACGTCTTCGATAACCACGGGATCTTCCCGATCATCGACGACGCCGACGCGATCAAGAACAAGCTCTCGAGCGATCCCACGCTGATCCCCGACATCCGGGCCGCCCTGAAGAACAACGAGTACCACAACTACGACGCGGTCTGCGACGCGCTCGAAAGAGCGGCGGTCAAGGCGGTCGTCGCGAGCTACATCGACATTCCCGAGAAGAGCTCGCCCGAATATATCGAGTACCACCAGATGACGACCGACATCGCGAACGCCCTGAACGGGGTCAGTTCTTCGGATCTGCAATCGTTCTTCGACGATCCGGATTCGTTCATCGGTTCCGACGTGCAGACGGCGCTTGACGACAACCCCGACGTCGCGATCAACAGCGAAATGATCACGATCGCGAAGGATCTGCTCGCCGACGCGATGGCGCAGGATCCGGAACTCAAAGAGAAGCTCGAAGATCCCGATCAGACCATCACGGCGGAAGACGTCGAAGCGTTCCTCGCCGCGATCAACGCCGGCAACTGATCCCATCTTCTCCAACCTGCACCCGGCGCCCCGAAAAGGGGCGCCGGCGTTTTTTGCGTTATATCGTTTTCGGCGAATTCGACAACTATATATAGACGATACCGGCATTTCGGCATCAACCTGTGGAAAAATCGCTTGACACCGGGGGAGAAACGGGGTATAATGATTTAAGTGAACCAAAACCGCAATACCGGAGGAAACCGAACTCATGGCGAAAAACGAATACAACGCGAGTTCCATCACGGTCCTGGAGGGGTTGGAACCGGTCAGACGGCGCCCGGGTATGTATATCGGGGACACCGACGTCAGAGGGCTTCACCACATGGTCTGGGAGATCGTCGACAACGCGGTCGACGAAGCCGCAAACGGCTATGCCGACAGAATCGACGTGACCATCCACCAGGACGGCTCGCTGACCGTCACCGACAACGGGCGCGGGATGCCGGTCGACATCCATCCCGGAACGCAGGTGCCGGGCATTGAACTGATCTTCACGAAACTGCACGCGGGCGGAAAGTTCGACGGAAAGAGCTATTCCTACGCGGGCGGTCTTCACGGCGTGGGCGCTTCCGTCGTCAACGCCTTGTCGCGCTGGCTGGTCGCCGAATCGATCCGCGACGGCAAACGCTACCGCATCGAGTTCGAGAGCCCCGAGGACGAACTCGGAAACGTCCGCTCGGGAGTCCTCAAACGCAAGCTCCGCGTCGTGGGGCGAGACGTTCCGGGGCACGGTTCGTCCGTGACTTTCATGCCCGACGACCGCGTGTTCAACACGATCCACTTCGACTTCAACACCATCCAGAACAAGCTGCGCGAACTGGCGTTCCTGAACGCGGGGCTGACCATCACGTTCAAAGACGAGCGACGCGTCGAGGGCGAAAACCATTTCGTCTACAGCTACAAGAACGGGCTGGTCGACTATATGAAGTTCTTCCATCAGGGGAAGAAACCGCTCTACGAGGAACCCATCCTGATCGCGGGCGAATCCGACGGCGTACGCCTGACCGCGGCGATCCAGCACACCGACGGCTACAACGAGACCATCCTCTCCTACGTCAACAACATCCGCACCACCGAGGGCGGCACGCACGAGACCGGCTTCAAGACCGCCCTGACCAAGGTCTTCAACACCGCCGCCCGCGATCTCGGCGTACTGAAGGAAAAGGACGACAACTATATCGGCGAGGATCTCCGCGAGGGGCTGACCGTCATCCTGCTCGTCAAGATGAAAGAAGCCCAGTTCGAGGGGCAGACCAAGACCAAACTCGGCAACATCTCGGTGCGCACGGCGGTCGAGACCATCGTGACCGAACAGCTCGGACGCTACACCCAGAACCGTAGCAATCAGGCGGTCGTGAAGGCGGCGCTTGAGAAGGCGAAGGCGGCGCGGGGCGTGCGCGAGGCGACCAAGAAGGCAAACGACCTCGCCCGTCAGAAGAACAGTCTCGAGGTCACGGCGCTGGTCGGCAAATTCGCCGCGAGCATCGGGCGCGACTACTCAAAAAACGATATGTTCATCGTCGAGGGAGACTCGGCGGGCGGGTCCGCGAAACAGGGGCGCGACCGGAACTTC
>JAGCYR010000177.1 GCA_017960705.1 Clostridia bacterium
TCCATCGGTCCCGACGCCGTCGGCGTTTTCGGGATCGGGCGCGAAGTCACCTTCGGCAAGGAAGCCGGGGAAAACTGACCGATGGAAACGCGCAAGATTGACGGGTCGGTCTATCGCGGCATGGTGATCGCGGGCGCCGCGAACCTCAAGCGCCACGTCACGGAGATCAACGACCTGAACGTCTTTCCGATCCCCGACGGGGACACCGGCGACAATATGCTTCTGACCGTGCAGGGCGGCGCGAACGCCCCCGACGGCGCCGATATTTCCGAGGTCTCCCGCGTCGTCGCCGACCGCATGCTTCTCTCAGCGCGCGGAAACTCCGGCGTCATCCTCTCGCAGTTCTTCGACGGCATCGCCGCGGGGCTCGAGGGGGTCGAATACGCCGATCCCGCCCGCTTTGCCGAGGCGCTGATGACCGGCGTCAAGCACGCCTACGGCGCCGTGGTACAGCCTGCGGAGGGGACCATCCTGACGGTCGCCCGCGAAGCGTCGCAAGCCGCCAAAGACAGCGGCGCCGACACGGCGGAGGATCTGTTTTCCGCGTTCCTTTCGGAGGCGAGACGCTCGCTTGCACGCACCCCCGACCTGCTCCCCGTCTTAAAAGAGGCGGGCGTGGTCGACTCGGGCGGAGCCGGTCTGATCCGGATCGCCGAGGGGATGTACGCCGCCTTGAACGGGGAAGTCCCGGAGACCGATCTTTCCCCCGCCGGGCAGGCAAACGCCCCCGAGGCGCCCGATTTCGACCGCTTCACCGAGGACAGCGTGCTCGAGTTCGGCTACTGCACCGAACTTCTGTTGCGTCTTATGCGGGCGAAGACCGATCCCGCTGCGTTCGACCTCAAGCCCCTGATCGCGTATCTGGAATCCATCGGCAACTCGGTCGTCGCCGTCAAGACCGGCACGGTCGTGAAGATCCACGTACATACCATGACCCCGCAGCTGGTCCTCGCCTATTGCCAGCAGTACGGCGAATTTCTCTCGGTCAAGATCGAAAATATGTCGCTCCAGCACAACTCGCTCGACGGGAACACCCCCGCCGGGAAGCGCGACCGCAAGCCCTTCGGGGTGGTCGCCGTCGCGTGCGGAGAGGGGCTGATCTCGATGTTTCGCGCGCTGGGCGCCGACGAGGTGGTCTCGGGCGGACAGAGTATGAATCCCTCGGCGCAGGACTTCCTCGACGCGTTCGATCGGGTCAACGCCGACGTGATCTTCGTCCTCCCGAACAACGGGAACGTCATCCTGACGGCGCGTCAGGCGGCGGAACTTTACAGCGGTTCCGACGTCCGCGTTCTCCCCTCCAAAACCATTGGGGAGGGGCATTCGGCTTTGACCATGATGACCCCCGAGCCCGACGACGTCGACGGGATGGAGCAAGATATGACCGACGCGATGGCGGGGGTCGTCACGGCGGGCGTCTCGGTCTGTTCCCGCGATACCGAGAACAACGACCGCGCGCTCTACAAGGGCGAGTTCATCGGTTTCGTCGGCGACCGCGTCTACTCCGCGGACAACGACTCCCTCGACGCGACCCGCGGGCTGGTCGACGAGATCGACTTTGGCGATCACGAGATCTGCATCCTCGTTTCCGGCGAGGACGCCGACCCGGGAGAAGCCGAGGAAATCGCCGGCTACCTCCGGCAGTCGCACCCCGGTATCGAACTCTACGAGGTCGACGGGGGACAGCCGGTCTACCGTTATCTTCTGATCGTCGAGTAACCGAAAACGACGTTTCAATTCCCATGAAAGGGGGGACCGGGGCGATCTTTTGAGAAAACCCCCGGTCCCCGCAGGCATTTCATATGACCGTACTTATTTACGTTCTGACCGCGATCGTCTCCTACGTCGTCGCAGCGGTCAATCCCGCCATCGTCCTCTCCCGGCTGGTCTACCGTAGCGACATACGGAAAGAGGGGAGCGGAAATCCCGGCTTCACCAATTTTCACCGCGTCTACGGGGGCAAGCTCTCGTGGCTCGTTTTCGTTCTGGACGTCGGCAAGTGCGTGGCGGTGTCGCTCGTCGCGGGTCTCGTTTTCGCGCCGGCTTATTTTTCTACGCGCGCGCTCGGCGCGGCGTACGCGGGCGTGTTCGCGCTACTCGGGCATACCTATCCCGTCATTTACCGCTTCAAGGGTGGCAAGGGGTTCCTCGTGACCTTTGCGCTCCTCTGGGTGCTCGACTGGCGGGCGGGTCTTGTCGCGACGGCGGTGATGCTGACCGTTCTGCCGCTCTCGGGCTGTATGTCGCTCTCGTCGATTTTGACGCTGCTTGCCGGCGCCGTGACGCTGATCGTCGTCAAGATACATACCCCCGCGCTGTTCCTCACCTTCGGCGCGGTGCTGCTCGTGATCTGGCGCCACCGCGGGAATATCGCGCGGCTGGTCGCCGGGACCGAGAAAAAGTTTTCGTTCCGCAAAAAGAAAGCGTCGGCGCCGACCGACCTGCCCGCGGCGGAAGGGGCGACGGACGACGCCGGGGAACCGATCGAGGTTACGGCATGGAAGGAGAAAGAATGAACAAATCGGTTCTCCGCGCGGGGATCGACATCGGTTCGACCACCGTCAAACTCGCGATCCTCGACCCGGACGGGAAGATCCTGTTCGGGGAATACCTGCGCCA
>JAGCYR010000178.1 GCA_017960705.1 Clostridia bacterium
ACGTGACCTCGAAACTCGGGCTCGGCATCAACGCATTGACCGTCGCGCTCATCATCGGCGATGTCATCGGAGTGCTCGGCGTTGTCTTCCAGTTTGCCAACACCGCGAGAAAGAGAGCGTAACTTCCGACCGAATCAATCCGCAACGGGTTCACCGTTGCGGTTTTTTGTAGAAATTTTGCAGAAAAAAGGAAAAGAGGAAAACGGTATGGCGGATCATAAGATCGCGGGGCTCGGCTTTCATCACGTCGGGCTGAAGGCGAGCGATTACGACCGGTCCCGCGCGTTCTATACGGCGCTCGGGATGAAAGAGATCCTGTCCTGGGGAGAGGGCGAACGCGCGATCTCCCTCTTCGATATCGGCGACGGCGGCAAGATCGAGATCTTCGCCAACGGCGGGGAAGCGTTCTCCTCCAACGGAAAGTGGATCCACTTTGCCTTCAAGGTCGACGACGTGGACGCCGCCTATGCGAACGCCCTTGCCGCAGGCGCGACCGTTATGACCCCGCCGAAAACCGTCGAGCTCGCCTCGCGCCCGTATCTTGCGACCATCCGCGTCGCTTTCGTGTACGGACCCGACGGGGAACAGATCGAGCTGTTCCGCGAACTGGAGGACAAGCGGGGATGAAGATCGCCTTTGACCGCGCCGCCGAGCGGCTCTCGGAGATCATCCGGGGCGAATCGAACGGGATGGCGCACTACTACGTCGCGATCGACGGCGCAAACCAAGAGAAGATCGCCTCCCTTGCGGCGGAGCTTTCGGAGAATCTTTCTGCTTTCGTGATCCCGACCGACGCTTTCGCTTTCCCCTCGAATAAACTGACCGCCGACCGCAAGGCGGCTCCGGGCGGCGTCTTCGACTACGAACGTTTCACCCGCGAGGTCGCGCGGCCCTTCTTGGCGAAGCAATTGCCTGTCTACGGGGTCTACGCCGAGCGGATCCGCGGCACCGTCGAGCGGGTGCAGGTCCCCGAACGTGGGGTGTATCTTGTCGCGGGACGGTACGCCCTGCATCCCGAGATCCCCGATTTCTACGACCTGCGGATCGTTCTGCAAAACGACGGAGCGGACGAGACCGCGAGCGCTTACCTGTCGGCGTATATGATCGAGGAGTTCTGCGACGTTCTGCTCGTCCCCGATCCCGCGGAGGCGGACGGGGAGGAGGACGGCTTCTCGGGCTTCTCGCTTCCGCTCTCCTTCGACGGCGACGCCTGACCGATCCACTTGTAAAACACGGGGAAAATCACAACCTCCCCCCTATCAAAAATCACCCCTTTCGCCGGACGGCGAAAGGGGTGGTTTTGTGTGAAGGGAGATCAATTCTTGTGGCTGTCGAGCCACGCGTCGACCTTCGCCTTCGCGATGCAGGAGATCTTCTCGACCGGGTAGGGAGAGGTCTCTCCGCCGTTGGTGTAGACGAAATACTTGCCGTCCTCCGTCACGTAGAGCGTTTCCTCGTATCCCGCGGGATCTCCGAAGGCGCCGTGAGCGTACTTCTTGACGAGCTCCGCCGTATCGGTATCGTAGACGGTTCCTCTGATGGTTTTTTGCATCTCTTTTATCCTTTCTTTCTATGTTCCCGAGGTTTATCGTTTCCCCGAAAAGCCGGATTCATTCAGCGCCGGGGAAATTTTTCCGAAATCAGAGACCCAGCCCCGCCGCGCCGATGATCCCGGCGTCGTTGCCGAGCTCCGCGATCCTGACAGAGCACTTGTCGGGGGACTTTCTCGTGTACTGTTCGGTCTTGATGATCTCGAGCAGAGGCTTTAAGAGGTTGTCGCCCTCGTTGCAGATGCCGCCGCCGATCGACAGGACTTCCGGCTGGAAGACGTTGATCATATTCGTAATGCCGCAGGCGAGATATTTGATATACTCGCGCACGACGTCGGCGCCTTCCGCGTCGCCCTTCTTCATCGCGGAGAATGCGGTGCGCGCGGAGACCCGTCCGTTCGCCTCGAATTCGTCGACCATCAAAGACGGGATTCCTTTGATCTTGCACTCGTTCACCCGTTCGCGGGTCATGTTGATCAGACCCGTCGCGGAGCTGTACGCCTCCCAGCAGCCGCGCCTTCCGCAGGAGCAGGGACGGCCGTTGTACTCGATGACGGTATGCCCGAGCTCGCCCGCCGCGTGGTTGAAGCCCGAGTAGACCTTGCCGTCGATGACGATGCCGCCGCCGACGCCGGTCCCGAGGGTGATCATGACCGATTTGCGGGTCCCCTTCGCCGCGCCGGAGAGCGCCTCCGCGAGGGCGGCTGCGTTGGCGTCGTTCTCGATCAGCACGCGCTTGACGGGCAGAAACGATTTGAACACGTCCGCGATGGGGAAGCGGTAGAAGGGAATGTTGTTCGAGTATTCGACGACGCCCGTATCGCTGTTCGCGGTGCCGGGGGTGGCGATGCCGACCGATGCGACGTCGGAGAGCGGGATCCCGTTCTCCTTCAGCAGCTTCGCCGACAGATCCGCCATATCCTTGACGATCATTTCGGGGGCGCGTTCGGGTCTGGTGGGGACGCTCCCCTTCGCGATGATCTTGAGATCCTCGCTGCAGATACCGACCGCGATATTGGTGCCCCCGAGGTCAACTCCGATATAAACCATGATTTCTCCTTGCCGAGCCGCGTTCCGGCTCTCGTTTTTCTTGTTTCGACGCCGTTTGGCGCCGCGGATTTCTTCCTTCTCATATTATACCCGCGCGCGAAAGCAAAGTCAAGCGCCAAAACGAAAAAAGAGGGAAAACGGCGCCCCCGGACGTCCGTTTTCGGGGAAACGCCGCCGGACGGCCCCCGTTGACCCCGGATGTAGAAAATCAGGGCGGATTTTTGGGCAATCCGCACAAATATCCAAATCCGTTTTTAGATACAGCATCTAACGGCGTTCGTTTTGAAAAATGTTACTGAAAATTAACAAACAGTCGCGAACGGGATCCGCACACCCGCTTTTTTCGGCATTTTTCTTTTCTATTAGGTTATTTTCAGTTACATTTTGGAGAACATGATGGGCGGTTCCGTTGTCGCATCGGATCTCTTTGCTTCGGATCGCTCCCTCCGATTGCGCAAAACGCGTGATCGGAGGGCTTTTTTTGCGCTTTCCGCGCGTTTTGCTATAAAATATATAACTTGACTTTTTTTCGCGTGTGTGGTACAATACGAGCAGACTTATATGGGAGAACTATGCCATTTCCTCCCCAGCGGGTCTGAAAATCTTTGGAGGTCATACGGTATGAAAACAAGCAAACTGACACGGCTGATCGCCTTTTTCCTGGCGGCAGTCTGCTGTGTCGGAACGATCGTCATTACCGGCTCCGCGTCCGCTCCCGTCTCCCCGGCTGATCCCGGAGAAGAGGTGACTTCGTCGTCGTCCTACGCGGCGATGAGCGAGTATCTGGACGCTATCCCGTATTCCGAGTACTACGCAACGTACCGGAATATCCCCGCCGGTACCGCGGACGTCGTGGTCGATCTGACCACGTTCACGGCGAACGCGGAGGCGAGCGGCACCAAGCTGCTCTCCGCCAT
>JAGCYR010000179.1 GCA_017960705.1 Clostridia bacterium
GGCAAACACGTCGGCGTCATCACCTCCGGCACCTGCTACCAGTACGTGCGCGAGGCGCTCGGGAACGAGGTCAGCGTGCTGAAGCTCGGGATGGTCTGGCCGCTTCCGGTCGACCTCATCAAGAACTTCGCCGCCTCGGTCGAGCGCGTGGTCGTGATCGAGGAGCTCGACGGCTTCATCGAGGATCACTGCCGGAATATCGGCGTCAAGGTCGACGGCAAATCCATTTTCTCCCCGATCGGAGAGTACAGCCAGTCGGTGATCGCCGCCGCCTTCGGCATCGAACCCAAACCCCACGTGGTTCTGGAAGACCCGATCCCCGCCCGTCCCCCGATGATGTGCGCGGGCTGCCCGCACCGCGGGATGTTCTACACCTTGAAAAAGAACGGCGTGACCGTGCTCGGAGACATCGGCTGCTACACCCTCGGCGCACAGCCGCCGCTCGCGGCGATCGACTCGACCCTCTGCATGGGCGCGTCGGTCTCGGGGCTGCACGGCTTCAACCGCGGGCTCGCCGCGGCGGGCAAGCAGATGAAGACCGCCTGCGTCATCGGCGACTCGACCTTCGTACATTCCGGGATGACCGGGCTTGCCGATATCGCGTATAACGGCTCGAACTCGCTCGTCGTCATCCTCGACAACTCGATTACCGGTATGACGGGGCATCAGGAGAACCCGACCACCGGCTACAACATCCACGGCGACCCCGCCGGCAAGATCGACCTCGAGGCGCTGATCCGCGCGATGGGGATCGACCGCGTCCGCGTGGTCGACCCGTACGACCTTGCGGCGACCGACACGGCGGTAAAGGAGGAACTGGCGGCAAACGAGCCGTCGGTCATCATCTCCCGCCGTCCCTGCGTCCTGCTCAAACGGGTCAAGACCAACCCGCCGCTCGAGGTCAAGACCGATCTCTGCCGGAGCTGCAAGAAGTGCCTCTCGCTCGGCTGCCCCGCGATCAGTTTCCGCGACGGACACGCGGTTATCAACGACACGCTCTGCACCGGCTGCGGCGTCTGCTCGGGGCTCTGCCCGTTCCACGCCATCGGCGATAAGGAGGTCAAGTGATGAAAACCGTCAACGTAATGATCGTCGGCGTCGGGGGACAGGGGTCTCTGCTCGCCAGCAAACTGCTCGGAAAGGTGCTCCTCGACGCCGGTTACGACGTCAAGGTCTCCGAGGTCCACGGGATGAGCCAGCGCGGCGGATCGGTCGTCACCTACGTCCGTTTCGGCGACAGGGTCGCGTCCCCGATCATCGACCTCGGCGAGAGCGACTTCATCCTCTCGTTCGAGAAGCTCGAAGCCGCCCGCTACGCCGAATATCTCTCCCCGAACGGGAAGATCATCGTCAATACGCAGGAGATCGACCCGATGCCGGTCATCGTGGGCAAAGCGGTCTATCCCTCCCACGTTCTGAACGAACTCGAATCGAGGGACGTGACGGTCGACGCCGTCGACGCCCTTTCGCTCGCGGAGAAAGCCGGCACCGCGAAGGCGGTCAACGTCGTCCTGCTCGGCAGACTCGCCCGGTCGCTCCCCGCCATCCCGAAAGAGGCGTGGCAGGACGCGATCAAGTCTTCGGTCAAGCCCAAGTTCGTCGAGGTCAACCTCCGCGCCTTCGACCTCGGCTACGCGCTCGACTGATCCCCCGTTTCCCCAAGCCGAAGTGAATATAAAAGGAGAACACTATGCAGAACCCCAAGCGCTACTGGCAGCCCGAAGCCGAGACCGCCTCGCGGGATCAGATCACCGCGTGGCAGAGCGAACGCCTGGTCTCGACGGTCAAACGGGTCTACGAGAACGTCGCCCCCTACCGTGACCGGATGAAAGAGGCGGGCGTCACCCCCGACGACGTCAAAGGAATCGACGATATCCGCAAGCTCCCCTTCACCACCAAGCAGGACCTTCGCGATTTCTACCCCTACGGGCTGTTCGCCGTCCCGATGGAGAAGATAGCCCGTCTGCACGCCTCGAGCGGCACGACCGGCAAGCAGATCGTCGTCGGCTACACGCAGAACGACCTGGATATCTGGGGCGACATCGTCGCGCGCCAGCTGACCGCGATCGGTCTTTCTCCGCGCGATAAGGTGCATATCTCCTACGGCTTCGGACTCTTCACCGGCGGTCTCGGCATCTTCGAGGGCGCCCGCCGCATGGGCGCGACCATCATCCCGGTCTCCTCGGGCAACACCGAGCGGCAGATCACCATCCTGCAGGACTTCGCGCCCGACTGCATCGCCTGCACTCCGTCCTACGCCATGTATATCGCCGAGACGATGGAGAAGATGGGCGTCGACGCGAAGAAGCTCCCGCTCCGCTGCGGCGTGTTCGGCGCCGAACCCTGGACCGAGGAAATGCGCCGCCAGATCGAGGAAAAACTCGACATCAAGGCGTACGACATTTACGGGCTGACCGAGATCATGGGTCCCGGCGTCGCCTACGAGTGCGAGTGTCAGGCGGGGATGCACGTCAACGAAGACCACTTCATCATCGAAGTCCTCGACACCGAGACCGGGCTTCCGGTAAAAGACGGCGAGAAGGGCGAGATCGTCTTCTCCTGCATCACCAAGGAGGCGTTCCCGATCCTCCGCTACCGCACCAAGGATATCGGCGCCGTCACCCACGAGAAGTGCGCCTGCGGCAGAACCTTCGTCCGGATGTCGAAACCGATGGGCAGGACCGACGATATGCTGATCATCCGCGGCGTCAACGTCTTCCCGTCCCAGATCGAGACCGTGCTGCTCAAGACC
>JAGCYR010000180.1 GCA_017960705.1 Clostridia bacterium
AACGCCTCGCGGTCGAAGCCCTCGTCGGTCTTTTCCTTGATATCGCCGGATTTCGTCAGGGCGATCTTGGTCAGCACCGGTCCGATCAGTTCGTAGACCAGCACGGCGAACAGGACGATATTGCGCACGAGCACGCCGTTTTCGCCCATCGTTTCAAGCACGATCGCCGACATACCGAGCGCGACCCCCGCCTGCGGCAGAAGCGTGATCCCGAGCCAGCGGGTAACGTGCTCGTCGCATTTCATCAGCCGGCAGCTCCCGTAGGCGCCGACGTATTTCCCGATCGAGCGCGAGACGATATACACCACGCCGACCAGTAGCACCATCCAGCTCGAGAGGATATCCAGCCGCAGTTCCGCGCCCGACAGGACGAAGAACAGAACGAAGAGCGGCGCCGTCCACTTGTCGACCCGTCCCATAATATCGGCTGAGAAATCGCAGAGGTTGCAGAACACGCTGCCGAGCATCATGCAGACAAGCAGCGACGAAAAGCCGATCTTCACTTCCCCGATCCTGAACTCGAGCATCGAGAGCGCGACGGTCAGCATCACGAAGGTGATCGACATCGACATTCTGCGCGAATTGGAATGGAAGAAGCGTTCGAGGAAGGTAAAGAGCCAGCCCATAAGCGCCCCGAGGATCAGCGAGATCACGACCTCGATCAGGGGGTTGACCAGCACCGACACGATACTGACCGTCCCGGAATCGAGCGCGCGGGCGACGCCGTAGGAGACCGAGAAGACCACCAGCCCCACCGCGTCGTCGAGCGCCACGACGGGAAGCAGGATATCGGTCAGTTTGCCCTTCGCCTTGTACTGTCTTACGACCATCAGAGTCGCGGCGGGCGCCGTCGCCGTCGCGATCGCGCCGAGCAGGATCGCCATCGAGGGGGTCAGAACGTCGGGGATCGCGAGATGTAAGAGCAGGAGCGCCCCGTCGACCAAAACCGTCGCGGCGATCGCCTGCAGGATCCCGATCACGGTCGCCTGCCGCCCGATGGTTTTCAGATCCTTCAGCCGGAATTCGTTGCCGATCGAGAACGCGATAAAGCCGAGCGAGAGTTCGGAGAGCAGGGTGAACGCAGGATTCTTCGACGTTCCCTCGGCAAGTCCGAAGTCGGCGGGCGAGAATCCGATATGCGAGAGCCCCGCGATCCCGAGCCCGGACAGGTCGATAGCCCCGATCAGGAACGGTCCGACGAGGATCCCCGCGACCAGATACGCCGTCACGGCGGGGAGTTTCAGCAGTTTGGCAAGCCGCGAGACCAGCAGTCCCGCAAGCATCGCGATCGACAGCGAGATAAAGAATTGCATAGTACGAAAGACCTCTTTTCAAGAAAAAACGGAGTGGGGGCGGTTTATTCGACGCGGTAGCTCCCGTCGGCGTCGCAGACGACCTTCGACGAGAAGAAGCGGGTCATACAGGTAAGCAGCGCCGCGTAATCGTTGACGCCCGCGGTCTCGCACGCCGAGTGCATCGCGAGCTGCGGCAGCCCGATATCGACCGAATTGACCGGCAAATGCGCCGTCGAGATATTCCCGAGCGTGGAGCCGCCGGGGATATCGCTGCGGTTGTGGAAGTGCTGGAACGGGGCGCCCGCGAGCCGGCAGATCTCCGAAAAGATCGCGTCGGAGACGGCGTCGGTCGCGTATTTCTGCGAGGCGGCGTGCTTAATGACGATCCCGCGGTTGAGATCGGGCGCGTTCGAACCGTCCGAGAGTTCGGGATGGTTGGGGTGTCTGGCGTGGGCGTTGTCGGCGGAGACGAGGAACGAGCCGGGATAGAGCGTCTCGGGCGCCTTCCCCATCGCGCGGGCGATCCGCGAAACGGCAGACGACAGGAAATCGGAATCGGCGCCCTGACGAGTACGGCTGCCGGTCTCCTCGTTGTCGAAGGCGCAGAAGAGCGGAACGGTCCCCTCTTTCGGAGTCTTCGCTTCAAGGAACCCTTCGAGTGTGCCCGAAACGCACTCGAGATCGTCGATCCGGGGCGAGGAGAAGAACTCGTTTGCAAGCCCGAAGACCCGTCCCGGGGTGCGGTCGTAGAGCGAAAGGTCGAACGAGAGGATCGCGTCGCGCGGAACCCCCGCCGCCTCCGCGACGACGGCGAGCAGATCCCCGCCCTCGGAACCGACGAGCGGCTGGAGATCGGTCGCGGGATTGTAGGCGACCCCCTCGTTCGCCTTGCGGTTCAGGTGGATCGCGACGCTCGGGATGACCAGCAGATCGCGGTCGACCGAAACGAGCTTGGTTTTGATCGCGCCGTTTTCTTTCACGGTCAGGCGACCGGCGACCGAGAGCGGACGGTCGAACCAGGTCGAATAGAGCATCCCGCCGTAGCCCTCGACGTTCAGGCGCAGAAGCCCGCCCTGTAAAGGCGAGGTCGGCTCGTGCTTCACGCGGAAGGTCGGAGAGTCGGTATGCGACGCCGCGATCATAAAGCCGCGGAGCTCGCCCTGCGGCACGCGGAAAGCAAGGATAGACGAGCGGTTACGGGTGACGTAGTAGCCCTTCCCGGCTTCGAGTTTCCAGTCTTCCCCCTCGGAGAGCGGAGAAAAGCCCGCGTCGGTCAGCCGCTT
>JAGCYR010000181.1 GCA_017960705.1 Clostridia bacterium
TATGCAAAGATTATCGCACAAGCCCCCCTCTTTGTCACCCGTATTTGAAAAATATTTTTTCGGGGGCGAAAACCTTTAAAAAACGCCCGTTTGTCACCCCGACAAACGGGCGTAACGCAGGTTTTGCGGGGGATCAGTCGACGGGCAGGGTCCAGCCGAAGGGATCGGCGATCTTGCCCCACTGGATACCGGTGAGGGTATCGTAGAGGTGCTGGGTGACTTTCCCGATCTTGCCGCCGTTGACGGTGTACTTCACGTCCTTGTAGCAGAGTTCGCCGATCGGGGAGACGACCGCGGCGGTGCCGCAGCCCCAAGCCTCTTCGAGTGTGCCTTTCTTCATCGCGTCGGCGAGTTCGTCGACCGAGAGCAGGCGTTCGGAGACCTTGTATCCCTCTTTCTGCAAAACTTCGATGCAGGATTTGCGGGTAATGCCGGGCAGGATCGAGCCGGTCAGTTTCGGGGTGACGATCTCGTCGCCGATCTTGAACATGACGTTCATGGCGCCGACTTCCTCGATGTACTTCCGCTCCACGCCGTCGAGCCACAGGACCTGGGAATATCCCTTTTCCTCTGCGCGGGCGCCGGCGCGGTTGGACGCGGCGTAGTTGCCGCCGCACTTCGCGTAACCCGTACCGCCTCTGACGGCGCGGACGTCCTGATCCTCGATCATGATTTTGACCGGGTTGATGCCTTCTTTATAGTAGCTGCCGACGGGAGACGCGATGATGAGGAAGGTCGCGTGATGCACGGCGTGAACGCCGAGCGTCTCGTCGTTGCCGAACATGAAGGGGCGCAGGTAGAGAGAGGTGCCGGGAGCCGAGGGCGTCCAGTCCTGCTCGGTCTTGACAAACGCGAGCAGGATCTCGAGCGCGTCGTTCTCGGGGATCTGGGGCAGGCAGAGACGCTCCGCCGAGTTGTTCATCCGGCGGATGTTCTCGGTCGGACGGAAGAGCTGGACTTTACCGTCGGCGCGGCGGTACGCCTTCAGCCCCTCGAAGATCTCGGAGCCGTAGTGCAGCGCGGTGCAGGCGGGATGCAGGGTGAGCGGCGCAAACGGAACGATCCTGGCGTCGTGCCAGCCCTTATCCGGGGTGTAGTCCATCATGAACATATGGTCGGTGAAGATCTTGCCGAACCCGAGGGTCGCGGGATCGGGCTTCGCCTTTTTCTCTTTCACGAGCTGATACTTGATTTCCATGATAATTCCTCCTTACTGATAGTTCGCGCCAAGCTGCATGGCGCGGAGGTTGACCTCGAGCATATCGGCGTGACGCGCCGAGATGACCTTGCCGAGCGCCGCGCGGATCCCCTCGTCGGTGAACTCTCCTCTGTCGGACAGGATCTTGCCGAGCAGGATCATGTTGGCGAGGGTGGGGAAGCCGTTTTCGCTCGCGAGCCGCGTGGCGGGAATACCGACGGCTTTGACGTCCCCCCGGGCGACCTTACGTTCGATCAGCGACGAGTCGTAGAAGATCGTGCCGCCCGCGACGACCGAATTCTCGAAACGGTCGAGCGAGGGAAGGTTCATCGCGACCAGAACGTCGGGGTTGGAAACGATCGGAGAGCCGACCTGGTTGTCGCTCACGATCACCGAGCAGGAGGCGGTGCCGCCGCGCATTTCGGGACCGTAGGACGGGAGCCACGAGACCTGTTTGTCCTCGATCATCCCTTTGTAGGCGACGAACTTCCCGATGAACAGGATGCCCTGTCCGCCGAAGCCCGAGAACAGATATTTCGTCGTGCTCATTGTTCGTCTCCTTTCTTTTCCGCCGAGCGATCCTTATACACGCCGAGCGGGTAGTAGGGGATCATCTTCTCGTCGATCCACTTCAGAGCCGCCTGCGGGGTCATACCCCAGTTGGTCGGGCAGGACGAGATCACTTCGATAAGCGAGAAACCCTTGCCGTCGATCTGGTTCTGGAACGCCTTCTTGATCGCGCGCTTCGCGTTCTTGATCTGCTTGACGTTGTTGACCGTCACGCGTTCGAGGTATTCGGGACCGTCGAGCTGCGCCAGCATTTCGCAGATCTTGACGGGATAGCCGCAGAGGTTGACGTCGCGCCCGTAGGGGGAAGTCTGCGTGACCTGTCCGGGGAGGGAGGTCGGCGCCATCTGACCGCCGGTCATGCCGTAGATCGCGTTGTTGATGAAGATGACCGTGATGTTCTCGTTTCTCGCGGCGGAATGGACCGTTTCCGCGGTACCGATCGACGCGAGGTCGCCGTCGCCCTGATAGGTGAAGACGATATTGTCGGGGTTGGCGCGCTTGACGCCGGTAGCGACAGCCGGAGCGCGGCCGTGCGCTGCCTCGATCATATCGCACTCAAAGTAGTTGTACGCCATGACCGAGCAGCCGACCGGCGCGATGCCGATCGTTTTTCCCTCGATCCCGAGTTCGTCGATCACTTCCGCCACGAGCCGGTGAACGATCCCGTGGGTGCAGCCGGGGCAGTAGTGCAGCGGCACGTCGGAGAGGGCGTGGGGTTTCTTGAATACGACCATTACTGTTCACCTCCGTTTGCGGCAGCCTTGATGGCTTCGAGTACCTGTTCCGGGGTCGGGATCATCCCGCCCGCGCGGTTGCAGAGCGTGACGGGACGGCGGCACTCGGTGGCGAGTCTTACATCCTCGATCATCTGCCCCATGTTGAGTTCGACCGAGATATACTTTTTTACGGTCGAGAGCGAACGCTTGAAGGGTTCGGCGGGGAACGGCCAGAGGGTGATCGGACGGATCATACCGACCTTGATCCCCAATTCGCGCGCGGCGTCGACGGCGTTGCGCGAGACGCGGGACGCGATGCCGAACGCGGCGACGCAGATCTCGGCGTCCTCCATTCTGTATTCCTCGGCGGCGGCTTCGGTACGCTCGATCTCGGCGTACTTTTCGTAGCGGGCAAAGTTGAACTGTTCAAGCTCTTCGGGAACCAGCGAGAGAGAGTTGATGATGTTGCGCTTGCGCTCCATCTTGGTCCCGGTGGTCGCCCAGGGCTTTTCGGGCATCGGAGAGATCTTTAGGTCGTCGAGGGCGACCGGCTCCATCATCTGCCCCATGGTACCGTCCGCGAGAAGCATCGAGGTCATGCGGTATTTGTCGGCAAGGTCGAACGCCTTGACGGTCAGTTCCGCCATCTCCTGCACCGAGGCGGGGGCGAGCACGATCATGTGGAAGTCGCCGTGTCCCGCGCCGCGGGTCGCCTGGAAGTAATCCGACTGGCTGGGCTGGATGCCGCCGAGTCCGGGGCCGCCGCGCTGGACGTTGACCACGAGCGCCGGAAGATCCGCGCCCGCGAGGTAGGAGAGCCCCTCGCCCTTGAGCGAAACCCCGGGGGAGGAGGACGAGGTCATCACGCGAAGACCCGCCGACGCCACGCCGTAGACCATATTGATCGCGGCGATCTCGGACTCCGCCTGCAGAAACGTTCCGCCGATCTTCGGCATCCGCTTCGCCATGTACGCGGCGATCTCGGTCTGCGGGGTGATCGGGTACCCGAAATAGTGACGGCAACCGGCTCTGATCGCGGCTTCCGCGATCGCCTCGTTGCCTTTCATCAGAACTTTCTTTTCCATGTCAGACTCCTTTCTCGACCTCGATGATGCAGTCGGGGCACATGGTCGCGCAGAACGCGCACGCGATACACGCCTCGGGATTCACCGCGGTCACGGGGTGATGCCCCTTCTTGTTGATGACGTCCTCCGCGAGCGCCAGCACCTTTTTCGGGCAGACGTCGACGCAGAGACCGCAACCCTTGCAGTTGTCGGTACGGAAGGTCAACTTGTTCATATTCAGCACTCCTTTTGAATTATCGGCTTGGTTATTCGATCTTCTTTTGCAGATCGAGAGGGAACAGATCGGGGATCTTACCCTCAAGGGCGGTAAAAACCCCCCGCTCCGCGGTGGTCATCTTCACGGGTAAGCCCGTCAGGCGGCTGACCTCCGCGGCGTAGTCAAGAGACTCGAGCACGTCCTCCGGGGTGGTCTCGCGCCCGACGTTCGAGTTGTTCACCAGTCCCGTGATCGGCACGCCGCCGGCGACCTCGATCTCCCGTAGCACCTCCAGCGTATCTTCCGGGGTGCGGGTCAGGGGACGGTAGCGGTTGACGACGGCGAGACACTCGAAGTCGTTTTCTTCGAGGATCGCCGGGGTCAGCCGTCCGAGCGCCAGCGCTCCGCGGTCGTCCCCCCCGACGTCAAGCACGGCGGTCAGGTTTTTGTCGTCGGTGACGGCGTACATCTCCTGCGGCAGCGCCGGAATGTCGAGGTTGCTCCCCGCGTAGGGGGAAGCGATCAGGCGGACGCCCGCCGCCTCAAGGTCGGAAAGACTGTCTTTCGAGCGGAAATAGGGGTTCACGATATCAAGATCCGCGAGCGCGACCGGCGGACGGGTCTTGGCGAGCCGGATCGCGTAGTTGACCGCGATATTGGTCTTCCCGCTCCCGTAATGCCCGACGAACAGCGTGATCCGTTTGGATTCCATCTTATCCGTCACAGCTTGTTGCGCTGGATCTTGCCCGAAATGGTCTTCGGAAGGGAGTCGCGGAAGACCACGATACGGGGGTACTTATACGGGGCGGTATTTTTCTTGACGTAGTTCTGGATTTCTTTTTTCAACTCCTCGGTCGGTTCGGTGCCGGGGACAAGGACCACGCTCGCCTTGACCACCTGTCCTCTGACGGGATCGGGCTCGGCGGACACGCCGCACTCGAGGACGTAGGGGAGCTCCATGATGA